>NZ_JBAFSM010000031.1:0-60989 GCF_036688125.1 Pannus brasiliensis CCIBt3594
CTCGATCTTTCCGCGAGGTTTCTATCTTCCCCGACCCTAGAGTGATAAAAGAGCGTTACAGCCTTTCTCAGATAAATGAGGTACGTTTTGGGAGCTAGAACCCTTTAGTAGCAAGGGTTTGTCTGTACTTCACCTTTACGAGAAAGGCTGTAATCAGAAGTTCTTTATTTGAAAGTATCTGGGAAAGTAAAATGAGTCTATTAGTCTATAACGAGAAAACAAAGAAGCTTGAAACTAAACTTGGATGGCAAGAGATATTTGAGCCATTTGCTGGTTATAAAGCTACATTGGCAATTATTAAATACGTTGTAGATCGGGTGAATTCAACAGGTAATCTTTCTCAAGATGACGGTGAAAACATAAAAAAAATCATTGAAGAGGGACGCAAGCAAAAAGTTGATGAAATGGAGATTGAAATGAGTCGTGATGTCGTTACAGGGCTTGATGTAAATGGCATAGAAGGCATCGATGTGACTTTCGGAAGCAAAGGAAAAACAAAGTATGTTATAAAGGTAAAATATAAGTACGATAATTAATCTAAGAGGATGTTTGAAAAGGGTCGGGTGGAAGCAGAGAATGAGGCTTTCAGCCATCGAAGGGGACTTTCCAAACATTCTCTAATGAGATCTTGGTAGGTTGAGTTGAGGGAACGGACGGTGTTGGCGAAACATTGCTTAATACCCTAAAAACCTTGATGCTACGTTATTCAGTCTGCGAACATCCTGTAGTTTTGTAACGTAATCAATTGAAGAAAAATTGATGTTTGCTGAAGATGCCATTACTATAAAATCTGTTTGGAATAAAAAAGCAAGAGATCTCGATTTTATAAAAAAAATAAATATTTTACTAGGACTACCTCTATTTCTTTCGGCTCACTCAGCAAAAGCAATAACAATAGGTGTTCAGTCTGTATATTCCTCAGAAAAAGGTGGTCTATCCGATGTACAAAATTTTGTTCACTACAAAGAAAAATATCTAAAAAATATTGCCGTTCTAAGAAGTAGGTTGATTTAGCGATCGCCGATCTTGTAGCGCGATCGCCGATCCGGTAGGATGCGTTAACGAAATGTAACGCACCAAATTGATTGTTACTCATTGTAATTATCTAATTCTTGGGATGTTTATGAATGCGATCGCCGATCTTGTAGTTCGATCGCCCTCATCTTGTCGATTAAACTTTAAAAATGCGATCCCGTATTACCGTCATTATAGTTCGATCGCCCTCATCTTGTTGATTAAACTGGTTCTTCGGTTCGTGTTAGATTCATTCAGTGTGCGGCAAGGTCGATCGCCCGAGCTAAGATAAAGGGATTCAGTTGAAACGAGGTCAAACCGATGGCGATTCGACAACCCCGCTACAGCAAAGAAGAATTCGCTCGACGTGGCGATGAGATTTATGAATCTCGGGTACGCCAGCAGGTCGAAGAGGGCAATCATGGCAAAATCGTGGCGATCGATATTGAAACCGGAGCGTTTGAGGTAGCGGACGATATTTTGCCCGCGACCGATCGACTATTCGATCGATTGCCGGACGCTCAACCTTGGATTGTCCGTATTGGATATCGAGCGGTCGATCGTTTTGGCGCGCGGAGTCTCAAAAACCCATGATGAACGGTGTTGTGAGTCCGAACTACGAGGCGATGATTCGATTCGCGATCGGGAATAGAAACGGTCGAATGCAAGTGATTGACGCGGTAATTGATACGGGATACACGGGGTTTCTAAGTGTGCCTTCTGAAATCATTGTTGCCCTGAGTTTACCTTGGACTGGAATCGATCGGGTAACTTTGGGTGACGGAAGCGAGACAACGTTTGAAGTGTATTCGGGAAGGGTGATTTGGGATGGTGAGTACCGAGATATCCCGATCAATCAATCGGAAACCGAGCCTTTAGTTGGAATGAAGTTACTTTACGGTTACGATTTGCGGATTCAAACCGTCATAGGCGGTACAGTTACCATTGAAGCCTTGAAGTAGATAGGTTTGGTTGGTGAAGTACGGTCTAAAAACCAGGTTACAACGGAACGTATCAACCGGTTTCGTTAGGTTCCAGAGGTTATACCGAACCCATACGCACGTTGAAGCGATCGGTTTCTAGCCGAGACGATCGAACCGATCGCCTTCGCTGTTAAGTTCGGAGAAGCGATCGCCCTCATCTTGTTGATTAAACTTTAAAGAAGCGATCGCTTTTCCTGTCATCCGTTCTAACTCATGCTAATTTTGGTATGATAGCAATAATCGCTTGAAATCTTAGGAGAAAGATCGTGATTAGAGCCATTAAACAAAAAGGGATTGTTGGAAGAGAAGGAAAAATAGAGATTCATTCTACGGAACTAGAAGAAGGGACAAGCGTGGATATTATTATTTTGGTCTCGGATACCGAACCCGACACAACCGAATATCTTCTGTCAACAGAAGCCAATCAGCGCGAATTATCCGAAGCCATTGAAAGAATCGAAAATAAAGAAGACCTCGTGACGATTACCGCAGAGGAATGGCATGAAAAATATAGTATTCGATCCGAAAGCCTTTAAAGAATTCAATAAATAGGCCATAGAAGACAAAAAACTCTATAAAAAAATCGTTGACCTGATTGACGATATATTACGTCATCCCTTCTCTGGAATCGGTAAACCCGAACCCTTAAAACATCAACTCAAGGGTTATTGGTCAAGGCGCATTAATGAGGAACATCGCCTAGTTTATAAGATTACAGAAACCTAAATTATTATTTGTAAATTTCATTATAGCTAGGATCGGTACGGTCTGTTTCGCGGTGCATTCGGCAACGCCCTCATCTTGCTGATTAAACTTTAAAAAAGCGATCCCGTGTAACCGCAATAACGGTTACACGATTATCTTTCCCTGTAGATCGATCGAGAAAAAACCCCTATCCAAATCGCCCAGGATAGAGGTTTTTAGAAACATTCAACGGTGAAATTAACCGATTAATTCGATCGATCTTTCCGTCAACGCGTCCGCGGTCAAACCGTTATAAGCCATAATCTCGCCGGCGCTGGCGGTGGTTTCCCCGCGTTTCCAGGCGAAAACATCCCGTTTAGCCGTACTTCTCAGCATAACCGGTTCTAACATCGCGCTAGTTCCTCCCGTGACCCCGATCAACGCGTCACCCCCGAAAAGGCGATCGAATCCCGCGTCATCGAGAAAATTCCCATCCGATTCGGAACAAGCCGACCACATCACATCACCGGGACGGTAGAGACGACGGGGATTGATTACCGAGACAATCCGTACCCCGATTCCCTCGCTTTCCAACCGCGTCGCGGCCTCGAAAACCGGCAGTAACGTCATATCGCCAATCACCGCGAACACCACCTTCTTCGTCCCCGCGGATTCGTGGAGAATCACCCCGCCATCCTGTAGCGCCTGACGGGTTTGCTCGAACGTCGTCCGTACCGGCAGAGGCGATTTACTCGCGGTGATGGTGATGCCTTTATTCTTCGTTCCCAGCGCCCACTCGTAGCAAACTTGGGTACTATTGGCATCGCAGGGGAAAAGCGGGAAAATATTTCCATTTCGCATCATAGCGGCGAAATAGTTCTCGATTTCCGGGCGTTGGTGCGTCCAGCCGTTGCGACCTTGCTCTAACGCCCCCGCGGTGAACAGCGTGATCGTCGAGGGAGTGGGACGGCGCAGTTCGGCCATCGCTTGCGTCACCGTCTGCCAGATGGGTAAACCGTTAATCGCGAACGATTCGTAGGAACACCACAACGTCCGCGCGCCGAATAGAGATAACGCCGCCGCTAACCCCGCGCAAGCGTCCTCGTTGAGGGGTTCGTATACCTGACCGGTGGGACCCTGATAGTAGGTATCATCGATCGTCGGGTGGACGATTTTCAGCCCCACGTTAATATTATTAATCCCCGACGCGGCGTTCCCGTCCGCGTTGGTGACGACGAAATTCGGGTCTTTTTTGCCCACCGCGACCACGATTTCCCCCATCGCCGTCGTCGCGACTTTTTTATCGCCACCGACCGCGTATTCCGTCAGGGGAAGGGTTCCCAAATCCGGCAGGGGTAACTCGAATTCCGTCACCACGGTACGAACCGCCGGGCCGCCTCCCGCGCGTTCCCAGTTCTCGCGGACTGTCGCCCACGCGTCCGGGGAAAGGGCGCGTTCTTTGAGGGCGCTGACGATGTAATCTTTTTCTAGGGTGTCGCCGGGATAGAGGTTATGGGAGGCCGCGCCGCGCTTGTGAACGCCCGCGCCTTTGAGTTGTTTGACGATTAAAACGGTGAGTTTGCCGCCTAACGCGGATTTGGCCGCTTTATCGGTAGCGGTCAGGACGGCTTTCGCGAATTCTAGGCGTTTGGGGAAGGAAAACTTGGTACTGTCTACATAATCGCCGATTTGGTCGGTATCGTCGTAATCTTTGGCGTTAACGAGGATAACTTCCTCGAATCCGTTCCCTTTCCAGTAGGCGATCATTTCCTCGTTGGTTTTGATCGAAACCATACTATGGTGTTCTTGGGAATAGCCGTTCCAGACGAGGATAGGGAGAAAATTGGTGATTTCGGGATAAGCGGTGTGAAAATGCCCGAAACTACTCATAATATACGGTTCACCGAGTCCCCCGTCACCGATCGTCACGGGAAAGAGAATATCGCGGTGAAGTTTCGCGCCGGCCATCGCGAAATGTTGTCCCTGTCCGAGAGGGCCCGCGGGGCCGAGGAGTCCCGGAATCTGTCCGGATAGGTGTCCTAATAACCCGTGTTTCTCGCGGAATCGTTCCCCCAGTTGGGCGACGGTGTTGATGCCCATTTCCTCCAGGGATCGATCGAGGAAAACGTTACTATAAAATCCGGGCGCGTGGTGTCCCACTTCCGTCACGGTGTTCTTATAGCCCAGCATGACTAACGCCGCGATCGCGTCCGCCGCGCTGGCGAATCCGCCGGGGTGTCCGGATTCCTTGGTCGCGGTAATCTGTAGGGTGAGGTAGCGTAGGGCATCCGCGCCGAGTAGGGTTTGATAAACGGCGGCCGGATCGTTCGCGTCGGCGATCGAGCTTTGTCCTTCTCCTATAACGGCTTTTTTTCCGTATTTTTCAAATTCTGGTAACGCTTCCCCGAAATATTGGATTCCTTGACAAAATTCGGGAATCGTGCTAATAGCTGTCATATTGTTTAAATACCCCTGTCCATAACGGCAAATATTAAAACCATCTTACAGTTCACGGTCGCCCGCGATGGATGTGATATCCTCGTTGGTTTCCATAGTCGATCGACTATGGGGGGAGAGTGGGGTTTTATGAAAACGAGGGTTTTAGAGATTCGGGCGATCGGGCCGGTTTGTTGAGCGTGGTGATAGTGATCGGCGAGGAACCGCAAACTTTCACCTTCTCTCGTCACGGACAACGGATCGGTGAAATCGAGATCTTTATCACTAATGAAGACGAGGATTTCGCTAGAGTTTTTCTATTCAATCAACACATCGCGGGCGAAGTGATGAAGCTGGTCGATCGAGTTTACAATGGAGAGGAAGTAAAGTTTCCGATCGAGTTAGGAGATTTCGGTACGAAAGAGGAAGCCCTAGCTTTACAGAAACCTTTCGAGCGTTGACTTCAAACTATCAAGTTTAAAAATCTTGAGTGTGATTGTAATCACAAGATCTTTCTGGCTCGATACAAATAAATTATAATTATGATCGCTAGGAATACAATTTTTAGCGATACAAGTAATAGTTATCGCTCGAAGTGAGTGACATGACCCTTTGTATTAACCCCGATTGTCCTAGGTCTTCCGATCCGTTAAATGCGAACAATAGTACCTGTCGTAATTGCGGTTCGGCACTTCTTTTACAAAATCGCTATCGAATACTCGGAAAATTAGGTGCTGGTGGTTTTGGGGACACTTACGAGATCGATGATGAGGGTACGCGAAAAGTCCTGAAAGTGCTAACAGAACAGAATCCGAAAGCGATCGAGCTATTTCGGCAAGAAGCGAGCGTTTTAAGCCGTTTAAATAGTAACGGAATTCCAAAAGTAGAACTGAATGGATATTTCACGTTGACCACGCCGAAAGGAGACGTATTACATTGTTTAGTAATGGAGAAAATCGAGGGAGTAGATCTAGCACGATGGATGTTAAATCGCTCGTACCGGCCGATCGAACAGGAACAAGCGATCGATTGGTTGAGACAATTAATTAAAATTCTCGATCTCGTTCACTCCCATCAGTTCTTTCACCGCGACATTAAGCCTCAAAATATCATGTTGCGCTCGACGGGAGAATTAGTTCTAATCGATTTTGGTGCGGTTAGGCAGATTACCTCTACGATTTTAGCGGGTGGGAGCAATACTAAAATCGTCTCGCAAGGCTATTCACCACCCGAACAGCAAAACGGTTACTCGATCAAGCAATCCGATTTTTTCGCGCTGGGGCGAACTTTCGTATTCCTACTCACGGGGAAAGAGCCTTGCGATCGAGCGATTTATAACCCTTTAAGTAATAAACTAGAGTGGCGCGACAAAACAAGCAATATATCTCCCGGTCTGTTACAGTTAATTGATGACTTAATGGAACCGATCGCCAGTAATCGCCCTCAAAATGGGAAAGAAATATTACAGAGATTGCTAGAATTAGAAAAAAATACTGTACGAGTGGTTCCTCGTTGTACGCGTAATCAAGTTGCTCGCATCCCTTACCGATTCTCGATCGGATTAGCGATCGGTAGTGTTGCCTTATTCGCCAGTATTGCGAATTTTTTACCGAAATCGCCTATAATTCAGTCGTCCGAGCTTTCTACACTCGAAAATCCTAACCGAAAATCTCCTTCTGTCGCTTCCGTGGAAGAAAGTTCTCGAAAAGGTTTGAATGATTCCCGACGTTTTCCGTCCAGTCTACCGACCTCAAAAGAAACACGATTAAAATCGGATGAATCGAAAACCACTCGCGAGATCGAAAAAAACGTCAATAACTCTCAATCTTCTTCCCGAAAATCTCCTTCCGTTGCTTCTGTGGAAAAAAGTTCTCGAAAAAGTTTGAATAATTCCCGACGTTTTCCGTCCAGTCTACCGACCTCAAAAGAAACACGATTAAAATCGGATGAATCGAAAACCACTCGCGAGATCGAAAAAAACACTAACAACTCTCAATCTTCTTTAAAAGCGAATTCAAATAACCATTCTGTATTAACAACAAGAGTTAGAAAGACAAATTCCGCCGATTCGAGAAAAACGGCTCTTGTCCCTAAACGATTAAAATCGGAACTTACTGAAAAAACCAACGAAAATATATGGACTAATCGCCCGTCACAACAAAATCGCTCTACCGCTAATCCTGGTAGTAAGATAGTAAAAACGGTTCCTAATCAACAAGCGAAGAAAAGAGGTAAGAAAAATACTAATCAATCAGTAGCCATCGATTCCACGGGACAACAAAGAGTTTTATCACCGCAACCACCACCGAAAACCGTTGTACGATCATCCCCGACTCTAATCGATCCCGCACAACCTTGGAATGTACAAGACCCTATCCCAAGTTCTTCAGACTCAATAGAAAAAATAATCCGAGAGGAAAAATGATTAAACACATCGTGAAAACTTTACTGACAACTTGTGTAGCTAGTTTTACATTACAGTTAGTCGCCTCTAAAACTTTAGCTCAAGTAGATATGACGAGATTAGGTCAAGTGATATCAACTTGTAGACGGGACGCTCAATCGGAACAATATTATCTAAATATTAAAATTCCTAATAATTTTATACTCAATGAAAATCATCAAAAATATGCTAGAGTTTATATCGAGGAGTGTTTAAAATATCGTTATCATTATTTAACTATCCTATCAAAATTGCCTTGGCTGACTTCAGCCGAAGAAACTCTACCGAAATTTCCCGCATCTGTAGCGGTTGCGATGACAGTTGCGGGTACAAGTGGAAGGAGTAATGAAGCAATTATGACAATGATAGATTGCATGGCTAGTAAAAATTCAAATAGTAATGATTGCAAAAACACTACTTTTTCATATTTATTGCCATTTTTGAGTTCCACTGGTGATTATCGCCCTCTTGTTACTTGGTTTTTCAAGCATTGTCCAATGGAACGGCCTTATTCTTGTAATGAAGTAGTAAACTATTATATTTATGTTTGTCCTTCCTGTACTGTAATTTACGATGACAATCCAAATGATCGAATAATTTTGCAAGCTTTTATTGATTGGTTTTTTGCCCAAAGTGTGGAATATAGAAAAGAAATAGTTGCCTTAATAAAAAATAATTCATTGAGAGAACAGCTAAATGCGGAAGCTGATCAAGCGGTTACTCAATATAGAGAAATTTTGACAAGATTGCAAGAACAAGAGCGAGAGCGACGTAGACGTGAAATGTTAGGTCAGTAGGCGAAGAAATGTATAATTTTCTCGATCGCTTTTCCCCCTCACCACACGATCATCCCTCGCCTGTTGACAACGATCGGCCGTGTTGGTATTAAACGGGTTAATCTAACGAGAAAAAATCCCGAAGCACCGCGACGGATGGATAGAATAATTGATTTTGTAGAACGAGCGATCGAGAATCCCGCGAGCGTTTTAATAAATCCGGCTTAACACGTAATCGACCAGATCGATTAAAGCCTGCTTCGAGGGGGAAGGTTGTAGACAATCGAGATGTTGTAGGGCGCTCTGTCCGTAGCGCGCGGCGAGTTCCTTCGATTTTTGGATGCCCTGACTCGCGTGAACGATCGCCAGCGCTTTCTCGATATCGCCTTCCTCGCTAAATTCCCGATCGATCAGCACCTCTAGATAGGGCGTTTCCCGCATGGCGAACAGAGCCGGCGCGGTAATATTACCACTGATCAGATCCGATCCCGAGGGTTTGCCCAATACCTCTGTCGGCGAGGTGAAATCGAGAATATCATCGACAATTTGAAAGGCCAGTCCGAGATCGCGACCGTATTGGTAAAGGTGATCGTTGATCTCGATCGATCGATCGCTGAGTACCCCGGCCGCCTTAGCACTATTCGCAATTAACGAGGCGGTTTTGTAATAACTCTTATCTAAATAAGCGTCCAGAGAAATACTCGTATCGAAACGATTAATCCCCTGTTGGATCTCGCCCTCGGCGAAGTCCCGGATGACCTCCGATAACAGTTTCACCACCTCCAGATTATCCAGATTCGCCAGATACCAGGACGACTGCGCGAACAGGAAATCCCCCGCGAGCACCGCCACCCGATTATCGAAGAGGTGGTTCACCGTGGGAACCCCGCGCCGCAATTCGGCCTCGTCCACCACGTCATCATGCACGAGACTGGCGGTGTGGATCATCTCCGTGATTTCCGCCAAGCGCCGATGTCGGGGGGTGATGTCCCGATCGAGCAGGGTCGCCCGGGAAACCAACAGCACGATCGCCGGACGAACCCGCTTTCCTCCCGCCTCGAACAGATGTTCCGCCGCCGCCGCGAGAATCGGATGGCGCGCGCCGACGAGGTTCTTCAGATTATCCGTGAGAAGGCGGAGATCATCGTCAACGGGAGCGAATAAAGAGGTGGTTGAGATCATTGGTAAGCCCGGCTTGGCGAGATAGTTACGAAAGTTTACATATCCTTACCCGTATTTTAAGCTAACGGTTCGGTCAAGGGAACGCGATCGGGGAAAATTTCCGCGGGACCCGTCCGGGCGATCGACGGACGGGATCGATTTTCGGCGCGGGATCTAGCCGTCCCTGACAACTTGTGTTAGTCTGATAGTGAAGGTTTTCAAAATTTAGCAATCGCTCCGGACGCGGCGAGACCGTCCAGATGAGAGATTTCTCTCGTCGGTCTCCGCTCGCGAGATCGTGGTGGAAAGTCCGGACCCGGCCGAAATCGATCGGCCCCGTCCGAACGGATCGCTCTCCGGTGGCTTTTATCCCTAGTGTCGGCCGTTCTCGAATCGCTATCTACCGGTTTTCGCGAAGCCAAAGCCCGGGGCGGATCGATCGGCCCCGTCCGAACGGATCGCCTGCCGGGGGCTTGTCTCCCTAGTGCCGGCCATTCTCGAATTGCCATCGCCCGGTTTTAGCGTGGAAATCGAACGATTTCCGACGGTGTTTTGCCATAACTATACTTTCTTCTCCCTTTCCGAAATGCCATGTCCACCACTACCCTCGTATTACCCATACTCTATCTCGTCGTCATCTACCTATTACTAACGATCGCGCGACGAACGAGAATCGGTTCCTGAAGCCGGGCCGACTCCCGTAAAAGATCGCCCCGCGGGGCGATCGCTTACGAACTGACGGGAACTTCAACCGGAACCGGTAGAACCGTCGGCGCGGGAAAGTACACCTTTCCCACTCGGGGCGAGTATCCCAACCACTGCTTGGAAAGACGGGTGAAAGCCTCGGGATCGCCGCTGACCGTGAACCCGGTCGGGAGGGGTCGATCGGTATTTTTCAGCCCTAACAATTCTAATTCCTTCTCGGCGGCGCGCACGACCGAACGGGCGGGATCGATCAACTGTACCGAGTCCGGTAATAAATCTCGGAAAACGGGGGCGAGATGGCGATAGTGCGTGCATCCGTAGACGAGGGTATCGATATTCTCGGCGAGTAGCGGTTCGAGATATTCTTTCGCCACGCGCGTCGTGTAGGGATCGAAAATTCGATTCGCCTCGATCAGGGGGACGAACTCCGGACAGGGAACCTGCCAAACCCTCGCGACCGGGTCGATCTCGTGGATGGCGCGCTCGTAGGCGCGACTGGCCACGGTGGCGGGAGTGGCGATAATGCCGATCCGTTTTCCCTGGCGTACCGCCGCTTTCGCGCCCGGTAGGATCACGCCGAGAATCGGCAGATCCGGGTATTCCTGGCGCACCTCGTCGAGAGCCAAGGCCGAACTGGTGTTACAGGCCATGATCACCATTTTCACCCGTCGCTCGGTCATCCAGTCGAGGATATCGCGAACGAAAGCGATGATTTCTCCCTTGGAACGCGTGCCGTAGGGAAGCCTCGCGGTATCGGCGAAATAGAGAATCGACTCATCGGGAAGCTGTCGATATAGCTCCCGTAAAACAGTCAGTCCACCCACACCACTATCGAACACTCCAATGGGACTACGTTGTGATTCTCTCATATCGGCATTTAAGCGCTTATCTGAAAAATAAGTTGATGATATTAAAACACGAATAAATCGATCCGGTAAACTAATTTTCAATCATTTAAGAAACACGGACATCCGAGCCGCGAAAAAAGGCGATCTGTCGGGAGATCTCGGTTGATATCCCCGTCCCGATCCCGGCGAACGGCCTCGCGACGCGCGTTTTACCGAAGATTTTGTTGGATATATTCCACGATACCGCGGGCGATCGCGGCCGCCATCTGTCGTTGATAGGAGGATTGTTGCAGGTTCGCCGCGTCGATCGCCCCGGTGACGAATCCCACCTCCACTAAAGTCGAGGGCATATTCGAGGTTCTCAGCACGTAGAATCGCGCCCGACGCACGCCCCGGTCGCGGATATCGACGCTTCGGATAATATTGCGGTGAATGGTATCCGATAGTCTTCGATCGCCGAAATAGTAGACTTCCAATCCGCTCACCTCTTCCCGTCCCTTACCCATCGAGTTGGCGTGAATACTGACGAACAGATCCGCGTCGATGCGGTTGGCCATATCCGTGCGTCCCTGAAGGGTGACGAAAAAATCGCTATCGCGGGTCAGGCGAACGTCGATTCCCTGCTGTTGTAGGATTCTCGACACTTCTAGGGAGATGGGCAAGATCACGTCCTTTTCCTGGAGTCCACCGATGCCGATCGCTCCCGGATCTTTCCCCCCGTGGCCCGGGTCGATAACGACGAGAATTCGCCCGTTCCGTTGGCGGGCGATCGGTGGAGAGGGTGTGGGGGCATCGGGAACCCGATCGACGGGCCGCGGCGGGATACTGGTAATCGGTGGCGGGATCACCGAGAGGACGATCGGGATCGAGGGATCGGTCGGGGGCGCCCCGCGGGAGATCCCGCCCCCGGACAGCAATTCCAGGGCGAGAAACCGATCGCCGACCCCGTTCAATCGCCCCGGTTGAAATCCGCGGGCGGTCTGTACGGAGACCACCACCCGATCGGCTCCTTCCTGACGAACCCGCAGTTGATAGATCGGACTATCGCGCCCGAGTTGCGGCCCGCGAAAAGAATCGGCTAATCTAGCGTTCTCGACGCGGATCTCGTAGACACCGCCCGCGGTCATCTGGCCACTGCCTTGCAGGGAGCGATCGGCCCGGATGAGGAGCCGATCGTTCCGGTCGTCGATCTCGATCGAGGAGACGATCGCCGGAGTCTCGCTTCTCGCGGAATCGCGGGGACGGTCGATCGCGCGGGTCGGGGTCGGCGAGGGAAGGTTATCCGAGGAACTCAGTCCCCCGCGCGGCAGGAGTACCAATCCCCCGAAACGACTGTACAGCGCCTGCCAGTCGGGACTTCCCGAAGAGACCCTCAAGGCGACTCTCGCGGAATTCGAGGTTTGAGTGAACTGAATATCGCCCACCCCGTATTGATTCACGGGGAGCGTTTGACCTTGAAGATTGTTCGGTAAAATCGCGCCCGGTAGTTCGACCTCGATCTGTTTCCCGTCGCGGGCGCGTCTGACGCGGATCGATCGCTCGTCCCCGTTACGTTCCAGACGGACGAACAAGCCGTTGCGCGTGATCTGGAAATCCTCGGAATTCGAGGTCGCGGTCTCGGTCGGGGGAGGGGAAGGAGGACGGGGCGAGAGGCGGTCACCGGGGGCGCGCCCTTGACGGTCGGGCGGCGGGGAAGATTCCGGGGTCGGGGGCGGGAGCGATTCGGTAATCGCTTGGGGATCGGGTAACTCGATCGTCCACTGCGTTGGCGAGATCCCGCGGATTTTCACCGCTCGCGGATCGACGGTGTAGCCGGGAGCTAACTCGATGACCACGCGCGTCGTTTCCGCGTCGAACTGGCCGATGCGAAGACCGCGGATCTTGTCGCCGAGCGGTTGGTTGACGTTCCCCTGTCCCAATTTAATCCCCGGCAGATCGACGACGATCCGGGTGGGGTTGGTGATCATCTGCGCTCTCGGCTGGACTCGATCGTCGGTGGTGAAAACGAGGCGGTTAGCACTGTTGTCAAATCGCCAGAACACCAATTTTCCCGCCATCGCGGGAGCCGTCACGAGGACCCAGGCCAGGGCGCTCAAGAATAACCAAGAAAATCTCACGATCGATGCTCCCATTGAGAAGTGAGACAGCTTTTTACCGAGATCGGTACAGTAGATGACGCGTACTGTTCCATAATCCCCGATCGCGGTTTCTAAAACAACCTACAGGGACGCTCCGGACTCCCGCGAAGTTTCCCCGATCACGTCGGGGTTTTCTCCTCGATCGCCCCGTCGGGTTCTTTAAACACCACCCGCAGTAACGGGGGAGCGATAAAGGTCGTTAGGATGACCATCATAATAATCGCCGCGTCCGTGGACGGGGAGAGCGCGCCACTGGCCGATCCCACCCCCGCGAAGACTAAACCCACCTCGCCGCGGGGAATCATGCCCACCCCGATCGCCAGACGATTGAGATTTTCGGACCCGAAAACGGTTAACCCCGTGATCACCTTACCGACGATCGCCACGACGATCAGGAACGCGGCGACGACCAATCCCTCGCGGTTAGCGGGAATCGCGGGGTTGAGAACGCCCAGATCGGTTTTCGCCCCGACACAGACGAAAAAGATCGGCACGAAAATATCGGCGATCGGCACCACCTGCTCGACCAACTCCGATCGCTTCTCGGTTTCCGCCAGCACCAATCCCGCCGCGAACGAGCCGAGAATCGCCTCTAGTTGGATCACCTGGGCGATATAGGAGAGAATAAAGGCGAAAATCAAAGAGACGAGTAGTAATTGCCCCCTCGTTTTCATGCCATCGACCAAGCGCACGTAAAAGGGACTAAGAAAGCGCCCGAGGACGATCGCCCCGATCACGAAGGTTCCCGAACTGATAATCAGATAGATCACCTTACTAATCTGCACCTCGCCGGTTTTCACGAGGGAGGCGACCACCGCGAGGACGATGATCCCGAGAATATCGTCGAGAACCGCCGCGCCGATGATAATTTGACCTTCCTTCGAGGACAGTCGATCGATCTCCGCGAGTACCTTGGCCGTGATGCCGATACTGGTGGCGGTTAACGCCGCGCCCGCGAAAACCGCCGGGATCACCGGGAGATGGAAGAGATAGAGCAGGCCCAGGGTTCCCGCGACAAACGGGGCGACCACCCCGACCACGGCGACGACCGCGGCCTGCGGCCCGACGCGGATCAACTCCTTCAGATCCGATTCCAGCCCGATCTCGAACAGCAGGATAATTACCCCCAATTCCGAGAGGACGGAAATGACCTCGCTGGACGCGGAAAAGACGGCGGGAGCCTCTTCGGGGGTTAGGCTAGAGGTAGATTGCAGGAAATGGAAGATCAGCGACGCGTCTACCCCGCCCCCACCTTCGGGGAAAACGAGTAATTTCAGGGCGGAAACCCCGATCGCCACCCCACCGACCAATTCTCCCAACACCGGCGGCAAATTCAGGCGGGCACAGATCTCGCCGCCGAGTTTACTGGCGAGATAGATCACGGTCAAGCTGAGGAGGACACTAGCCAGGACTAGCGCGCTATCGGCGGGCTCGGCGGTCGCCGTCTCGGCTAGAAAGAAAGCGTTCACATTCCAATCGGGAAAACAGAACATCGACAGTACGTTCATGAAAATTATCGCCCTGATGGCGATCGGCCTCGATACTTGACAGAAGAGGGAGCGGCACGAGAGAAATCCCGCGCTCTTCCCCGGAAAATTCACTTCCCATACTTTACAGTAGAGTTCTCGGAAAAATCAAAATTTCTCGTCGCGAGAGGGGACAGAAGCCGATAGTCCGGGGTTAGAAAACAGCGAAAAGCGTCAGAGGAGGCAGGAGGCAGGAGGCGGGTTTTGTCCGGGATCTTGAACTCCTCCCCAAAACTTTTCCCTTTAAAAAGGGAGGCTTGTAACCCGTTGGTTTCGGGTCAACGGAAGGAAAATAGACCGCTCGCGGGATGAGCGGGGAGTCGGGAGTCGCGGGGGGGATTTTCCCAACCCGCCCGTACAGGAAACGGGAGGAGAGATCGAGAATAATCCGCCCGAAAATTCCACTCGAAACACATTTCTCTTGATTTAAATAATTATTTTTATCGCTTTTAAATTGACACGGATGAACGATACGGGAAGTCTCGGGATCGACTCTTGTTTAATTTCTAAAATTCTAAGTTTTTAGTTTTTTTAGGCGGTTAGAAATGAAGCCCGTTTCGAGACCCCTTGAATTCCAAGGTCTCGATCGCCTCCCGACCGCGGGGAATCGCTCGCGTCGATCGGGACGGGACATCCCCCGCGTTAAGATTAAGTTTTTTGTTCGTGATAACGGTGTTACAGCCGTTGGGAATCCTAGTAAGTGAAGCTTGTAATAGATTCTCCCCGGACCCCACCCGCACTGGAACGATGACAGCTTTCTCTCGATTTCTCCTCTTTTTCCTCGCCTGCCTCGCTCTCGGTCGGGGTCTCGACCCGGAACCCGCGCGAGCGGCCGAAACCCTCACCCTGCGTTTAGGACTGATAGAGCGGGAGGTAGGGGTCGGCGAATTGGAATCCTACGCTCTAACCGGGGAAATCCCCCGAAATTTACAACCCTATCGGCGAGTTTTACCTCCCGCCGTCCGGGATTTACTGGCGAAACATCTTCAGATCGATCGAAAATTGGCCCGGCAGTTTCTTGAAGATTTGTTTCAAAAAGAGGAAGGCGAAAAATTCCTCGCGCAGATCGAGACGGTTATTCCGGAAAGTTCTCCGGAGACAATCCGGGAAACCTTCCTGGCGACATTAGAAAATAGTGAGAGAATTACCGTTTCCAGCTTTCTAAAGGCGTACCCGGAACCGAGAGTCACCGTGGATCTCCTGGCGCTGGCCTCGATCGCCGTCCGTCTGAACCGGCAGAATCTGGAAAGTACCCTGATCGCTTCCGGATTAATGGAAACGTCGCGCGCGCTCGCGGGAACGTCCCTACCGGACGGGGTTTTCCCTCACGAGAGCGGGAATGCCGTCGTGTTGCGGGGGGAACGGGTTTTCTACGATCCGGGGCGGAAACGGGCGATCCGCGCCGATATTTACTACTCGACCGAGACGGAAGGCCCGCTGGTGATCATGTCCCACGGTTTCGCGGCCGATCGACGTTTCCTGCGTTACCTGGCCTATCATCTCGCCTCCCGCGGGATTCCGGTCGTCTCGGTGGAACATCCCGGCAGTAATATCGATTCCATCGCCCGTGGCGCGACCGGGTTAACGCTCGATCGCATCCTTCCCGCGGGGGAATTTATCGATCGACCGAAGGATATTAGCTTCGTTCTCAATGAATTAACCAGTTTAAATCGAGATTCCAGTGAATTCAAGGGAAAACTGCCGACCGATCGGGTGACGATTATCGGACATTCCTTCGGCGGTTATACCGCGTTAGCGCTCGCGGGGGCGCGTCTGGTTCCCCGGGCCGCGCGCGCGGCCTGTTCCCGGCTGACTCCCCTAGAACGTTCCCCGGCCGATTGGTTACAGTGTTCGGCCGCCGAATTACCCTACCGATCGATGTCCTTTCGCGATTACCGGATCGATCGGGCGATCGTCTTGAATCCCATCGTCGGCGATCTTTTCAACGGCGATCTCTCCTCGATCTCCATCCCGATCTTACTGCTCTCTTCCACGGCCGACGGGATCACCCCGATCGTCGATCACCAGTTGAAACCCTTCGAGAGTTTGGCCGGGGAGAAATATTTACTAATCGCCGACGGAGCGACGCACATGAGCGCGACCGATCGCGGTTATCTCGATAGTTCGCTCGGCCAGAGTACACTCGTACGGGAGGTGATGGACGATCGGGCCGATCCCCTCCGGAAAATGCTCGCGGGAGTCAGTTACGCGTTTATCGAGCAATCTACCCCCCGGGCCGAAATCTATCGACCTTTCATCAGTTCGTCTTACGTGGAGTCTTTTTCGAGTGACTTTCTCCGTTTTCGTCTCACGCGAAAATTACCCGCCCCGATCGTTACGGCACTCACCGTTTTATCGCCCGATCGACCGAGAGTTCGATCGGATACTTTACCCCGTCCCTCTTGGTTAGAGGCATCTTGGGAAATGCTCGACACTTGGTTCGCGCCCCCCGATTTCCATACCGAAAAGCTGAACGTGATCTTGGGAAAACTTCTCTATTATTCCGATCCGACCTTCGATCCCTGGGGATGAAGGAGTGAGGGGGGGTAAAGGGTAAAGGGGAAAGCATTAAGAAAGCTCTTTTCTCTTTTCCCAGGGCTTTTTTCCCCGAAAAATTCCCCTATCCCCCCATCTTCCTAGCCCGATCGCTCTCTCCATAACCGGGTTCCCAATGCCGCGCCGACGATCTCCGCGAGGACACTGATGAAACGATACAGCGCGACGGTGACGAGAACGGTTCCGGGGGAAAAACGTTGACTATCGAGAAGGGCGATCGCCGTGGCTTCAAAAACCCCCAATCCCCCCGGCGCGCCGGGTACGATTAAACCCAATAACCACGCGAAACTAAACGCCCCGAGTAACGGGAAAATCTGACTCGGTTCGGCGGTTTGTAGGGCCATCCAAACGAGAATAAATCCGCCCCCCCGCAGAAGGACAAAACCGATCTCTCCTAACAGGGGAACGATCGGATAGTTTTCTACATACACCGGTTCTCGATCGAGCTTTTTGGCCCGGTTGAGAAATCGGATCGGGATATTCAAGATCCGCGGTTGGATTCCCACGAGAATCGCGATCAAAATGAGAATATTTAGCCAGATACCCGAAGTGGTTTTCATCCAGCCTAAACTACCGGCGATCGAGGCGATCGATAACGCGGCGGCCGCCATTAACAACGGTTCGAGAAGGACGCTTAAACTGGCGGTCGCCCAATCGGTTCCGATTTTATTAACCGCCACGATGCGCGCGTAGAAATGTCCCACGTTTCCAGGGAGATATTTACCGAGATTGGTGACGAGATAGATGCCGATAGCGATCGAGGTTCGCATCGGTTGTCGGAAACTTTTCAATATCCACGTCCACACCCACGCCGACCAAATATGAGCGATCGAGGTGACAACTAACGCGCCCGATAGATACCACCACCCCCGCGGTTCTATTCTCACCGAAGTGACATTTTCCCAATGATGTTTCAGGGTGGCGATAACGAAAAATAAAGTTCCCCCGATAATCAACCATCGTAGTATCTTTTTCAGCATTTATTCGTAGGGTGGTAGCCAATCGGGATCGAGAAGATTTTCCAGTGTGTAGGGACATTCATCGGGAAAATCAACACGATTTTTGGTTTTCCGTCGAGCGTAGCCAACCGCATCCTTGTAAATCGTCAGGAATTCCTCTTCTAAATGCTTATGAAGATTCTTCGTCAAATATCTATTTAAGTGAATTTGAAAATTGTAGATTTCGGATTCCCAGTGAGCTTGATTGTAATCGCGTTCGGCTTGCCAAAATTGAAGTAATAGAACGTGTCTAATGATTTGTTCTAAAAAACCTACCACTCGATGTTTTTTCTCGCTTCCCAAATCTTCCAGTTCCTCGATTAAGTTTTCTAGATCCAGCGCGTCAAAATTTTTCTCTTTGAGTAGGGCGATCGTTTCCTCTAGCCAGAGAGAATCATCGACCTCGTAGAGAGATTTTAAATCGGGAAGTACACTCATTGTACACTCTACTCGTGAGGGGGGAACCAACGGGGAGCGAGAAGCTCTTCTAGGGTGTAAGGGCAAGTATCGGGAAACTCTACCTCGTTGCCAGTTTTTTCCCGAACATACTCGACGGCATCTTCATAAATATTATCGAACTCTCGCTCTAAGTGTTGACGTAGATTCGTTGTTAAATAGCGTTTTAATTGTTGTTTAAAATTGACGATCTCGGATTTCCAGTGACCTTGATTATAAGCTCGCTCGGTTGTCCAAAATTGAAGTAAGAGAGCGTGTCTAATAATTTGTTCTAAAAAACTCTCTACCCTATGTTTTTTCTCGCTTCCAAAATCTTCCAGTTCCTCGATTAAATTTTCTAGATCCAGCGCGTCGAATTTTTTCGCTTTGAGGAGGGCGATCGTTTCTTCTAGCCAGAGAGAATCATCGACTTCGTAGAGAGATTTTAAATCGGGAAGTACACTCATGATCGAACCTCGATCGAGGATTTAAAAAAACAGGTAGGGAACGATATTATTCCCGTTCCCTACGGCCGAACTAGATGATTTTAGCGGCGCGCAGACCGAAGAACAGACCTAACGCGATCCCGGTGAAAACGATCAGATAAGCGGCGAGACCGACAACGGCGATTACAGACATCGAATGAAATCCTCCCAGTTAAAAAAGTTTGCATTCCTAGCATTGTACCGTTATTCCTCCCCGAACTCCTCCCCCTCTTCGCCCTCGAACTCGCCGCCGAAACGGGGTTGCGCGGGAATGGCGGCGACGATCGCTTCGATTACCTTACTGACGGGGACGATTTCTAAACCGGTATCCTCCGGATAAACCTGTCCCTTGGGAACGATCGCCCGTCTAAATCCCAATTTCGCCGCCTCCTTTAACCGTAACTCCATCTGCGAGACGAGACGCACCTGACCGCCCAATCCCACTTCACCGATGAGAACGGTACGCGGATCGACCACCCGATCTCGGAAACTGGCCACCACGGCGATCGCTACCCCCAGATCGGCCGCGGGTTCCGCCACTCCCAACCCCCCCGCGGAAGCCACGTAAGCGTCGAGTTTCGACAGGGGAATGCCGACGCGTTTCTCTAACACCGCGAGAATCTGTTGCAGTCGGTTATATTCGATGCCCGTGGTCGCCCGTTTGGGGGACGCGTAGCTAGTCGGACTCACCAGCGCTTGCAGTTCCACCACGATCGGCCGCGTTCCCTCGCAGGCCACCACCGTCGCCGTACCGGGGGAAAATTCGTCGCGATTGCCGAGAAACAGTTCCGAGGGATTTTCTACCTCGACCAAACCGTGATCGACCATCTCGAAAATACCGATCTCGTGCGTTGCGCCGAAACGGTTTTTAACCGATCGCAACAATCGGTGACTCGCGTAGCGATCGCCCTCGAAATACAACACCGTATCGACGAGATGTTCCAGTACCCGCGGCCCGGCGATCGCCCCTTCTTTCGTGACGTGACCGACGATTAATAGCGTAATATTCTCCCGTTTGGCTACCTGCATCAGTGCCGAAGTACACTCGCGCACCTGGGCGACGGAACCGGGGGCGGAAGTGAGCGCGCCGAAGTAAAGCGTTTGAATACTATCGATAACCGCAACTTGCGGCTTTAAAGACTCCAATTCCCGTAAAATTTCTTCCAGATCCGTTTCCGGTAACACGTAGAGATGATGGTCGAGATTTTCCGGGGTTTCGACGGGCTGGCTTTTTTTGCCGTTTTTGCCGTTGCCGTTACTCTCCTCCTCCTCCCCCTCGACGGGAACCACTCCCACCCCCAGCCGCGCGGCGCGGAGTTTGATCTGTTGCCCGGATTCTTCCGCGGAAACGTAGAGGATACGGGGCAGTCGTTGGGCGAGTTGGTTCGTCACCTGAAGCAGTAGGGTGGACTTGCCGATGCCCGGATCGCCCCCGATGAGAACGAGGGAACCGGGAACGATGCCCCCCCCGAGAACCCGATCGAACTCCCCGTACCCCGAGGGAAAACGATCCTGTTCGTATTGGGTGATCTCGGAGAAACGGACGGAAATCCGCGGTCGGGGTTCTCGATCGCCCCCGCTATTATTCGGGCGACTGTTCTGCCATCCGGCCCGAGTAGGATTTCCGTTTCCCGCCGGGATCAACTGTTCCTCTAGCGTTCCGAACGTTTCACAACTCGGACACTTCCCGAACCACTGGGGGGACTCGGCCCCGCAAGCACTACAGATATAAACCGTTCGCGATTTCGCCATGTTTTTAAGAAATGATGAAGAAAAGCGGCTGGGGATCGATTCTCTTGTCAAATTTAATTAAGGATGGTAAAGCCATACCCTATCCACCGACACGAGAGG
Organism: Pannus brasiliensis CCIBt3594; assembly: GCF_036688125.1. NCBI lineage: Bacteria > Bacillati > Cyanobacteriota > Cyanophyceae > Chroococcales > Microcystaceae > Pannus > Pannus brasiliensis. The sequence goes on from NZ_JBAFSM010000031.1 coordinate 21,040, forward strand.
AATCGGTGGAAAAACAAATTAAAAGGAGAATTTTAGCGTTAGTGATAGCTGGAAAGGATATTCTAGAAAGAGAAGCGCTCATTATTTAACTTCAAAATTTGTCATACGATTTAACGAAGGAGTGTTGAGCAAATTGGAGAACAACAAAGAAAGAATTCTCGTGGTCGATGATGAAGCCAGTATCCGTCGCATTCTAGAGACGCGCCTCTCGATGATCGGCTACGATGTCGTGACCGCCGCGGACGGGGAGGAAGCCCTGGAGACTTTCCGGAATACCGATCCCGATCTGGTGGTACTGGACGTGATGATGCCCAAGCTCGACGGCTACGGCGTGTGTCAGGAACTTCGCAAAGAATCGGACATCCCCATCATCATGTTAACGGCTTTGGGCGATGTAGCCGATCGGATCACGGGTCTGGAGTTGGGCGCGGACGATTACGTGGTCAAACCCTTCTCGCCGAAGGAACTGGAAGCCCGTATCCGTTCCGTCCTGCGTCGCGTGGAAAAAAACGGCGCGCCGGGGATTCCCAGTTCGGGGGTGATCCACATCGGTTCGATCAAGATCGACACGAACAAGCGTCAGGTCTACAAGGGCGACGAGCGCATCCGTCTGACGGGGATGGAATTTAGTTTACTGGAACTGTTGGTCAGTCGATCGGGCGAGGCTTTCTCCCGATCGGAGATCTTACAGGAAGTCTGGGGCTATACTCCCGAACGTCACGTCGATACTCGCGTGGTCGATGTTCATATCTCGCGGTTACGGGCGAAATTGGAAGACGATCCCAGTAATCCCGAACTAATTCTCACCGCGAGGGGAACGGGCTATCTCTTTCAACGGATTCTAGAACCGGGCGAGGAATAGCGAGCGGATTTCGCCGGGGGGTGGGACAGAGAACCCGCCCTATCTGTTTTATCGGGAGAGGGGAAGCGCTCTTCCTCGCTATTGTAGTCAAGAAACCGGGCGGGAATGTCTCGATTCTCCCGGATTTCTGTTTTTTAAGGTCAGGAGGATTCTTCTATGACGGCGATCGCTAACGAAATCACCTCGATCGAGGAGTATTTACGGCGGGAAGAACGGGCGGACTATAAAAGCGAGTATCTAGACGGACGGATCGTACCCATGACCGGCGGAACCACGAACCACAACCAAATCGCGGGCAATATTTACACCGAGTTAAATATCGCCTTTAAACAGCGTGATTTTCGGGTATACATGGGCGATGTCCGTCTCTGGATACCGGAAAGACGGATTTTTACCTATCCCGATGTGATGGCGATCGTCGGCGACCCGATCTATTATGAAAACCGCCGCGACACGATTCTCAATCCCACTCTAATCGTCGAAGTCCTGTCCCCTTCCACCGAAAATTACGATAAAGAGGGAAAATTCGCCGCCTATCGAACCCTGCCCACGTTTCAAGAGTATGTCTTAATCGGGCAAACGCGAATCTACGGCGAGAGATTCGGCAAAACCGGCGATAAACACTGGACTTTTCAGGAATATACCGCGGAAGATCGTCAGATTATCCTAGAATCAGTACAGGTAACGCTCGATTTCACCGAAATTTACCATAAAGTCGCTTTCTCCCCTCAATAAATTGTAATTGTTAGAATCGCTCCCGTTTTCCCCATGAAAAATCCCGCGCGCGACCCCGATCGAATTCTCCGACTATTACCCCTGTTCGCGGGAACCGTCGGCGGGATCGTGCTATTATTCAACCGTTTCGCCACTCCCGAACTCAGCCCCTCGCAAGCGAGATCGGACGTGATGGGGGTGATTTTAAGCGGGGTTCTCATCCTTGTCGGACTGATCTGGCAGAGGGTTCAGCCCCGTCTCCCGGACGCGGTGACACTAATCGGCCGCGAGGGAATGGAACTCGCCGAAGATTTACCCGAGGAGGTAAAAGTCGAACTCGCCTGGGCTTCCCATTTACTACTGACCAACACGGTTACAAAATCCCTGATCGTGTATTATCGGGGACGGGTTCTTTTACGTCGGGGTATCTTGAGCGAGAATCGGGAAGTAAAAGAGGGACAGATTATCAAAAAGGTTTTAGAAACGGGGAAAGCGGTCTATTTGGTGAATTTAAATTTATATCCCGCCAAAATCGAGTTCGATTCCCTGCCGGAGAACACTCAGGGGCTAATCTGTCAACCGATCGATCGCGAGGGAGTCTTAATTCTCGGCGCCAACGCCCCCCGCAGTTACACCAAACAGGACGAGATCTGGATCGAGGGCATCGCCGATAAATTGGCGCACACGTTGAGCCGGTGTCAGGCGCTTTAAAGAACCCTCTATAATTTAGGGAGCGCTCTACGGATCGATCGCTCCGTACTTCCATAGACCTCTCGCCCAATTCGTTTTTGAAGATCTAAAAACTTCAAAAGCTAGGATTATACAAGATAAATAGGTGTTTCTTAAATTTTTTAGCTATAGTATTCTTCCTCCTGACTCCTGACTCCTGACTCCTGACTCCTGACTCCCTAGCCACACGACAATTTTTGAATTCCGCAAGAGATCTCATGAGTTTCTGTATCAACCCGCGATGCCCGAAACCGAAAAACCAGACCGACAGCCGCTATTGTCTGTCCTGTGGTTCCGATCTGCTGTTGGCGGGAAAATATCGAGTAACGAGGTTATTGAGCGAGAAAGGGGGATTCGGTAATACCTACGAGGCGATCGATCTCCAGGGAAATCCGAAAGTCTTAAAAGTTCTCACCTACACGGCGCCGAAAGCGATCGCCCTCTTCCAACAGGAAGCGAAAGTTTTACAACAGTTAAACCATCCCGGTATCCCGCGGGGGGAAAGTTATTTTATCTACTATCCCAGGGATGATGAAGAAGCCCTCCATTGTATGGTAATGGAAAAGATCGAGGGAACCGATCTCGAAGAATACGAACGCTCGCGGAAGTTCCAACCGATCGAGCCGCCCCTCGCGCTCGATTGGTTATCGCAGTTGGGAAAAATTCTCCACGAAGTCCATCGCCATCAATTTTTTCACCGCGACATCAAGCCTTCTAATATTATTTTGAAACCCGACGGACAGCTAGTGTTAATCGATTTCGGGGCGGCGCGTCAGGTGACGGGAACGGTATTAGCCGGAGGACAGAACACGGGGATTTACACTCCCGGTTACGCGCCTCCCGAACAGTCGAGTGGGCATTCCGTCCCGCAGTCGGATTTTTACGCGTTGGGGAAAACGTTCGTTTTTTTATTAACGGGAAAAGATCCGAGCGATCCGAAGATTTACGATATTAATACGAATGAATTTCACTGGCGGAAGTACGCGCCGGCCGTTCCAGAGCCACTGGCAGATTTTCTCGATGAATTAATGGCAGAAAAACCGATCGATCGACCCGCGAACACCTCGATCCTCCTGCGAAAAATTAACGCGCTAAAAGCCGATCCCGATCGAACGTCCCCGAAAACGGGACTTTTAAGCCGTTTAGAAGCCCTATCGAGAGCTTGGTCGAATAAAACGGTATCCCCCGATTCGCGACCGTTAGCCGTTCCCGATCGAGTGCCGAAAGTCGCGGCGGAAAATCAGGTAAAATCGTCTCCCGTCGCCGTACCGAAAGGGGTTCCCGCACCCGTTCCCGACGCTCTCGCCCACGTTCCCGCCGAATTTTCGACACGCTTAAAAGCCTCTATTTTCGATTCGATTTTTTTGCTAATCATTGCCGCTCTCGCCGGGGGGTATCTTTGTTTAAAATTACAGGAATTCGAGTTTATCGATCGATTCCCCCTGGACTTTAATCAGATTAGAGAACTAGCCTGGTTTCGGGAACTATCCAGACGGGAATGGTTCCCCGCTCTCCCGGGAGATCTCTATATTCCGAAAAAACTCTGGATGTACTACGCGGCGGGAACGAGCGCGTTAGGAACGACCCTTATCGGTTTAGGATTGGCGATCGCCCTTGTTCTCTATCACGCGAAAATGCAACTCGGTTTCGCTAACGAGGAAATCGCGATTTTATTATTTTTGCTCTTGGGAATCGGGATTAAATGGTTGTATTTTGTATTTTTTGAAATTTGTTTTAAAGCGACGATCGGTAAAATATTTTTCCGTCTCTCGGTGACGGACGCGCGGGGAGAGAGGATATCCCTCGCGAGAGCGAATCGACGCTATTGGTGTAAGTTGTTCTCGGCGATACCTTTATACGGCGGTTTTTTTCTAGCGGCATGGACGAAGAAGAAACGAGCGTTACACGATCGGCTCACGGGAACTCGAATTGTAAAAAAATAAAAAAAAGGCTCTCTCGGGGTTATATCGATTCGTTTTCGAGAATCTAAAATCGAAAAAAAATGCGATTTAAAAATATAAATCGGTTTCGTCTGCAATTTTCGGGATGATTATTCTGTATTCCCCCTCCTGGCTCGTGTCTCCTGAACCACGGGACAATTTTTGAATTTCGAGTGTAGGTCGAATAGCGATCGCCCCGACTACCGATCGACAGTTGATTCCGGGGCATCGTCCCGATCGGGCCGCGAGACGAGCGGATTCCGGCAGGAAACGGGTATTCCCAAATCGCTCGGTAAAAACAAACGACGCGCCCGAGATCGCGCTCGATCTCTCGATTTATCCGACTCTCGCCCCCCATCTTGATAGAGTACCCCGAGGTAAGGTTAGGACGATTCCGAGAGCGAGAAACCGACTCACGGCTTACTTTGGTCGATCCCCTCGCGCTATAATCCTCCTCCCGGAATCGGGCGGGAACCGTGATCGTCATCACTCTTCGAGCGTGATGTGGCTCACTCGCCCGCGTGTTTCACCATTACACCAATTTTCTCGGAAAGAATGTCAGAATGGAAATATCTTGACTATTTTCTATTGTTCCGCTTATGAACACCCGTCTCAAACTCTACCTCCTTAGACATCTTAGGAACTCGGAACCCGGATTCGCCCTACCTCTCGCGATCATGATCGGACTGATCCTCGTCGGTGGCGGTATCATGATGCTCTCCATCTCCCAAGGAGATCAATCGAAAGCCGTCAGCCAAAAAGCGAGATCGGATGGATTGCTGGGAACCCAAGCCGGATTAGCCCGAGTGCAGGAATATCTCAACACGGTACGGGTAATGGCTAGATATAATAGTACCTGTGCATCGGGTGAGAATTGTTGGGCGAACGCGAGTTTACCCTCATCGGAGTCTACCGGTATTACCGCTGACCAAAAAAATTTACAGAAAGAATTAAGCGCTCTCAACGCTTCCGCATCCTGTACGACCCAGCCGAAAAGCGTTTCCAACGCGTTGGACGATATGCGGGCAATTTTAAAGAACCCGGACACGAAAAACACGCTCACCAACGATACGACAAACAAACTCTTTCTTTATTACAAGATCGAAAAATACGAATATAAACCGATTACCGATTTTTCTTCCGTCGATTTAACCCAGCATATCGGTACGGGAATTCTCACTTTAACGGGCCTTTCTAGTAAGAGAGCCTGGAGTACCGGCGCGTCCACCGACAACGGTGAATCCGAAAACCGCCTCGTGGTCAGTCTGCCCGTTCTCGCTTCCAATCCGGTCGCTTTTACCCGAACCACGGCCCCCGCTTTATGGATTCAGGAAGGAGGGATTGAAGATAAAGGGGAAACCATTTCCGCTTCTAATTTTACCTACAGCAAGGGTTCGCTCTTTCAAGGAGACGTGGTGATGAGCGATCCGAAGGCCTTCGTGAACGAGACAACCGATCCGGATAATGTGTTGAGATCGAAGTTAGAGTGTTTTATTAACTACGGTTCCGTTAGTGAAGGTAGTAGTAATAATCCCGATAATAGCAAGAAGAAGATCCTTCAATCTACGCCCGAACTCCAACCCCAATATCGGGCGCAATTTTTCCCCGCCGAGGAGAACGAGAAAAAGAAAGGTAACATTGTACCCGCCCTGAACTTTCCCGCCACACCGGACATCTCCGCCAATGTTTCCACGAGCCAGAGAAGTCTCGATCGGAGCAAACTGCTCGCGTTCAACACCTCCAAGGGAAATTCCGGGAAACTATCGATAACTTTTCCGAGAAGGGATAAAAATAACCTGATCGTGGACACGGCGACCACCCGAAGGATTGACGATAAAGACGTATCGTTTTACGAATACGAGTTCGACAGCCTAGAGTTGCAGGCGAATGACTCGATCACGATCGATAGCTCTAATGGAGCGAGAGTGATTTTCTTTGTCAAAGGGAATCTCGCGCTCAACGAAAATAGCACGCTCGAACATATGTGCGGGACGACGAGTAATTGCGATCCCACGAACTTTCAGATTATCGCCAGCAAAAGTTCTGTTGTATCCGATCGCGAACTTTGTCTGCGTCTCAACAATAACACTAACAAAACATTGGCGGCGTTTATCTTCGCTCCCGATTATAAACTCGGCATCAAGGACGGTCAGTTGAAGGGAGCGATGTGGGGGAAAAGTTGGGGAAAAATCGAAGGTTGTTCTAACGATAATAACAAGGGCGCCATCGTGCAGGCGGCGGCATGGAGCAATCTCGTTGTCGGCAAACCCTCTCCCGTAAAAGAACTGCCGCAAATCGGCCGGATCATGGGCTGGTGCGAGGAAGCGATCGACACGATCGACAGTCAATGCGTCCCCACGATTATCCGGCCGCTGGGAGGGCAGACATCTTCGAGTCCGACAAGTCCATAAATTCCCCGATTTCCCCCTCCCGATTTCGGGACAGGAAAAGCAAATCGTGACTAGAAATAGACTTTTCGGGAAATCGCGGCGATAGCTCGCGGGTTTTTGCCAACCGAGAGCGATTTCTAGTCAATCCCTCGCCCCGGTCATGGCCTGCCCGAAAAAGAGGGCGAGGGCGATAAAGTTGAATACGGTAAGGACGAGCCGCCAGCGACGGGAACGGTCTTTTTGACACTCTCGCCGTTAAACGGTCGCTGTAACGGTACTCCTCTCGCTCCATTAAGATAGAGAAAGATCCTTTGCGTCACCGAACCCTATTTCCGTGGAGATTACCTTTTTAGGCACGAGTTCCGGCGTTCCCACCCGCTCCCGTAACGTTTCCAGTATCGCCCTGCGTCTACCGCAGAGGGCGGAAGTCTGGTTATTCGACTGCGGTGAGGGAACCCAGCATCAACTCCTCCGCAGTGACATCAAAACCTCGCAACTCCGCCGTATCTTTATCACCCATCTCCACGGCGATCATATTTTCGGGTTGATGGGTTTACTGGCTAGTTGCGGGTTGGCGGGATCGGGACAGGACGTGGATATCTACGGGCCGAGCGGTTTGGCGGAATATCTGCGCGCCTGTGCCAAGTATTCCTACACGCATCTGGGCGATCGGGTTCGCGTTCACACGATCGCCCCCGGCAGGGTCCACGAGGAGGAAGATTTCACCGTTTCCTGCGGGTTATTAAAACATCGCGTCCCCGCCTACGGCTACCGGATCGAGGAAAAAGACCGCCCCGGCCGCTTCGACGTGGAACGGGCGACGGCGTTAGGGATTCCTCCCGGCCCGATTTACGGGAAACTGAAAAAGGGGGAAACGGTGACGTTAGACGACGGCAGACGGATTAGCGGGGCGGATCTGTGCGGGGAAACCGAGATCGGGCGGAAAATCGCCTACTGTACCGATACGATCTTCTGCGACGGGGCGATCGAACTAGCGGAGAACGCGGACGTACTGATTCACGAGGCCACCTTCGCCCACCAGGATTCCCAACTCGCGTTTGAAAGTCTTCACTCCACCTCGACGATGGCCGCTCAGGTAGCTCTCGCCGCGCGGGTGAAACTTCTCCTGATGACGCACTTTAGCCCCCGCTATTTTCCCGGTAACTCCCTCGATGTCTCCAATCTCCTCGAAGAAGCCCGGGCGATTTTCCCCAATACCAAACTGGCTTACGATTTCCTAACCCACGAGGTTCCCCGCAATCGCGAGATGTCGGAGGTAGAAAAAAGCTCGATCGCCCCTCCCCTCCCGAAAACGGTAGTTCGACCGCGAAAAAATTAAGAAACCGTTTGTAAACTAATATTAAATCTAGCGAGTCGCTTATCTAGAAAAGATTTCAAGATTTTCTAAATCTATAGACTCGCGCTCGTGTCTTAATTCTGAAATTACTTTCGGGTAATCGTTTCGAGGACTGTAACCACTATTTACGAACCGTCTCTACACTCTTGCCTTTTACCCGCCGACCCACCCAGATTAACCATCTGGGTGCCGACGGGGACGGATGGAGAATTCGGGAGAAAAACGGTATCTATTCTTAATTAAGAATTACCGTTTTTTCAGCAGTGAACCCGCTCCTAACGCGCCTAAAGTCAATAAAGCTAGGGCAGAAGCGGGTTCGGGAACAGAAGAGACTGGAATGACTTGAATGCTAGGTGTAGAGCCTAAAAAAGTAGTGCCTGTAGTGGACGAAAACGAGAAGAGGTTAAAATTGGCATCTATAGTCCCCGACGGAAGGGGGTTACCGTTAGTATCGACAACATTGCTGATGAAGTAATAAGGATCGTTACCCGACGCGGCAGTACTATTATCGTATACGAACAGCGTTTCAGTTAGTGAATTAAAGTCGAAACGCAAAAAATTATTGGAAGATACACCATTGACAACGGAATTGGCACTACCGAGCAGGGTGTTATCGGGAGCGAAAACCGACAGCGAAAGGGATTGTAAGAAATTGGTCGGGCCTGACCCGTTTTCCGAAATCACGCTCGGACTGCCGGCGGGATAACTGAAACTCCCTGTCCCCGTATAACCTGTATTGGTCTGAAAGCTATAGTTGAATGTGCTCCCTCGGGCTGGATTGTTGGTACTCCACGCGATAGCACCATAAAGAGCGGTAGTCGCTAGAGTGGTAACAGTAAGTCTGTTTAGGACTTTATTCATTGTTTAAATTCCTAAATGTTAACGTAAGCGCACTCATCCTAACGTAAGAGCGGATAGAAGCGTTAAATCTAGCAAGAAAATTTAACATTTTTAACATTAAAGAGAATAATAACGATGACCTAGGCAAGAAGCCCGGGAAAATCCAAAACCCGCGAGGTATTGAAACCCGCCCGTGCAGGAATTAGGAGTCAGGAGGAACCAGAGGGGCCAGGGTACAGGTGAAAGGAGGAAGAAAGCTCTTTTCCCTTTTCCCCTTCCCCTTTTCCCCTTCCCCTTTTCCCCTTCCCCTTTCAGGCGAAAAATCCCCCATCTCCCCATTTAATTCCCCTCGGCGATCGCTTTGGCGTAGAGTTTCCGGATCTTACCCACCAGTTTATCGATCGCCGACGCGGGGGGATCGATCGCCGGATCGAGACTCTGTACTTTCGCGAGTAATTTCGCCTCCTGGATACCCACGTCGCCATCACTGTAAATTAGCGCGCCGATCGATTCGAGGAGATCTTGATAGGCGCTCTCGTCGCGATTTTCGGCTAAATATTCCTCGATCCAGCGATAACACTCGATCGCTCCCACCGGTTTCAGTTCCGAGAGTAGGGGGTGAATTTCGGCATCATCGATGAGTTCCTCGCGCTTGGCTACCTGTCGCAGATAGTCCCGTTCCTCGGGTTGGATCACGCCATCGATCCAGGCCGTACCGATGAGAATTTTTAATAATCCTTTGTTTTTCATCGTTGTTTTCATTTTTTCGCTTCCTTACTGAGCCGGACCATGAAAAAGCCGTCTCGATCGTGTCGGTGGGGCAGGATCTCCATCCATCCCTCCGCCGTCAGAAAGGGCGCGAAGATCGAATCGACGGCCGGGGGATAGACTCGCCAATCGGGATGACGATCGAGAAACGTTTGAATCACCTCTCCATTCTCTAACGGATCGAGAGTACAGGTGGCGTATACTAAGATTCCTTTCGGTTTTACCCATTGTGCCGCTCGCTCTAACAGTTCACCCTGTAATTTCGCCAATACGGGCAAATTTTCGGGATTCTGTCGCCAGCGGATATCCGGGCGCTTGTGTAGGGTTCCCAGTCCGGAACAGGGCGCGTCGAGCAGTACGCGATCGGCGATTCCCTCCCACTCGCTTTGTTCCCGGCTATCTCCGAGGTGGATCTCGATCGACTCTAACCCCTCCCTCCGAATATTTTCTTCCAACTGCCGCAGACGGGAAGCGGTTTTATCACAGGCGAGAATTCTAGCGTTATCGCCCGTTAATTCGGCGATATGGGTGGTTTTTCCCCCCGGCGCGGCGCAGGCATCGATAATCGTTTCCCCGGCGCGCGGATCGAGGAGATAGGTGACGAACCCCGCACTACTGTCCTGTACGGTGTAATGTCCGGCGCGAAATCCGGGCAATCGATCGATCCCCCGTTTCCCCCCCGTCAACCGCAGGAAAAAGGGTAAATCAGTTACCGGGGAAAATTCGATCCCCGCGCCGGTTAATTCGGCTTTAACGTCCTCTACATTCGTTTTCAGGGGATTGACGCGGATATCGAGATCGGGCGTTCGATCGAACCACTGACAGAGTTTTTCCGTCTCCTCCTCCCCGAATCTTTCCCACCACGAACGGACGATCCAATCGGGAAAGCTGTAGAGAATTCCCAAGCGTCGCGCCGGATCTTCGGGAAGGGGTAAGGGATCTTGTCCGTTTTCGGCTAAACGGAGATACTGTCGTAAAATTCCGTTAACTACCGCCGATAATTTTCCTAATCGATTCGTTTTCGTTAATTCTACCGTCGTGTTTACCGCCGCGGACGCGGGAACCCCGGAGAGATAGCGCAGTTGGTACAGTCCGACGTGCAGGATACGGCGTAAATCCGGCGGTTGTCGATCGGCCGGCACTTTCCCCAAGCGATCGATCAGCGCGTCTAGGGTGCGTTGACGGCGCACTACGCCATAAACAATCTCCGTTGTCAAGGCTCGATCGAGCGGAGTTAGGGAAGATTTTTCCAGATGGCGATCGAGCGCGCGATCGGTGTACGCGGAAGAGCGATCGATCTCCCGCAGAACCTGAAACGCCACCTGACGCGGACAATCGGTTGTTACCTTAGACATTAGCCACGCGATCGCGGAGGAACGATCGCAAGAGTGTCAGGACGGGAATGGGGATCTCGTGACCCATATTTAACTCGTGATACTCGACCGGAACCCCCATCGCCCGTAATAAATCCCTCGATCGACGCGCGACGGCCACGGGAACGACCATATCCTGTAAACCGTGAACGATTAACACGTCCGGGGTTTCTTCCGTCCCGATATGCGGTTCCGCGTGGAGATAGCCGCTCAACACGCATAAACCCGCGAGGGGGAGCGATAATCCCACGTCTACCGTCATCGCCCCTCCCTGAGAGAAACCACAGAGAAAAGTATTTTCTAGCGGAATTCCCGTGTTTTCTTCTAAAGAAACCAACCAATCGCGTAATTGTTGTTTACTTTCCTCTAATCCCGTATACTCCGCGGTATCGAGAGAGTACCACGCTAAACCGCCGGGAACGCTCGGATGGGGAAAAGGAGCGTTCGGAAACAGAAATTGACAGCCGGGCAAGTCTAGCATGGAGGCGAGAGGGTGGAGATCCTTCGCGTCGGCTCCCCAACCGTGAAGCATGATCACCAGATGGCTCGCGGTCTGCCCGTTAGACGGTAGCCAAGAAATCGCGTGTAAAGACAGGGCTTTGCTCCTAGAAAATTCTTTTTCTATCTTAATCCCCTTTCCCGGTTCGGCGTTCGGATCTCGATCGCCCGGATTTCGAGCGTTGATTAGAATGAACGAAGATCGATCGGGAAATCTTCACCCCAACACTCTGTAGACGGGAGATAGAGCGCGTTATGACTATCGGACTCGGGGAAATCGCGGTAACGGCCGACGAAATGCGACGCGTCGAGGAACGGATTTTCCTCGCGGGAATGCCCGTGGCCGCGCTGATGGAAAAGGCGGCCGGAATGGTGGCGAGACGGATTCAAGAACTGTACCCGCGGGTTTCTACGGGTTCCGTCGGGGTTTTGGTCGGGCCGGGTCATAATGGCGGCGACGCGCTCGTGGTGGCGAGGGAATTACATTTCGCGGGCTATCGGGTGGTCGTTCACTGTCCGTTCGATCGACTCAAGGATCTCACTGCACAACACGCCCAATATGTCAAGAATTTGGGGATAGAATTTTTAGAAACTCGCGAACCCTTGCGGGATTGTTCGCTACTCATCGACGGATTGTTCGGTTTCGGCTTGGAACGGGCGTTAACGGGGAAAATCGCCGAATTAGTGGACGAGATTAACGGGTGGGGGAAATCGATCGTCAGTATCGATATTCCGTCGGGAATCCATACCGACACGGGGGAGGTGTTGGGAACCGCGATAATCGCCACCCGTAGCTTCTGTTTGGGACTGTGGAAACGGGCTTTTTTTCAAGATAACGCGTTACCGTATCTCGGGGCGGTAGAAAAACTCGATTTCGGTATTCCCCCCGCGGATGTCGCCGCTATTGTCGGGAATTCGTCCCCTGTATCTCTCGTGAGTCGATCGAGCGTCCGCGATTGGCTTCCCCTCCCCCGTCCTCTTTTAACGCACAAATACCGACAGGGACATTTATTACTGATCTGCGGTTCGCGACGGTACGCGGGAGGGGCGATTTTAAGCGGACTCGGCGCGCGCGGGAGTGGGGTGGGAATGCTCTCGATCGCCGTTCCCACGTCTTTAAAACCCTTATTAGTCAGCCATTTGCCGGAAGCGTTGATTATCGACTGTCCGGAGACGGAAACGGGGGCGATCGCCGATATTCCCGCGGATCTCTCCTTCTACGGGGCGATCGCTTGCGGGCCGGGGTTGACGCTAGAGGCGCGAGCGGTGGTGGAAAGGGTCTTAGAGATCGATCGACCGGTGGTTCTCGACGCGGACGGTTTGAATATCTTGGCGGAGTTGGGGATAGAGAGGGTATTAAATCGGCGGGAAGAAACCGTTTTAACGCCCCATTCAGGAGAATTTAAACGATTATTCCCAGAACTATCGGAAAATAAAGATCGAATCGAAATGACACGGGAGGCGGCGCGAAAAAGCGGATCGATCGTGCTGTTGAAGGGAGCGCGGACGGTTATCGGCGATTCTACGGGAAAAGTCCGGATAATTCCCGAAAGTACGCCCGCGTTGGCGCGGGGGGGGAGCGGGGACATACTAACGGGGTTAATCGGTGGCTGGTTGGTACAAATGCCCGAAAAAGCTGTAGAAGCGACGGCGGCGGGGGCGTATCTTCACGCGCGCGCGGGGATTCTGGCGGCAGAGGAGCGGACGGAAGCGGGAGTCGATGGGGTGACGTTAGCGAATTATCTCGCCAACGCCACCGGGGAGGCACTGGCTACGGTTTCCCCGTCGCGGGAGTAGGATTCGGGGTTTGGGTGTTTTGTAGGCGCTCTCGCTGTTGACGTTTGAATTCTTCGGCGGCCCGATTAATTTCGGTGTTACTATCTTCTTGGAATTCCGCGACGCCGCGACTACGTTGCAAATTGGCGTTATGGATCAGGTTTAAAGGGTTAAAGTCTCCCAGGGTACTACTCCCGGTGGCGCTACGCTCGTTGGTTTGATAGCCGGACGGGTTGGAATTGGGAGCCTGTTGCGCGATGGCGGAACCGATAAAAGCGGTGGTTCCTAAAAGAGTCGCGCCGAGAATTAGTAGGGTTTTCATAAGTTTCCGGATTGAATGAGGGAATACAAGGTTTTAAAGCGGTAGGGGCGGGTTTTGTTTTCAAGATAACATTTTCTACAAATCTGTCGGCTAACCCCCCCCTACGACTCGATTCACGCGAAACGACGACGCAGAAGCGGCCAGATGGCGGCGAGGATCGACGCGTCGAACGCGAGGAGAATGAGTAATACCGCGGCGAAATTGACATCGAACCAGGGAGTTTGTAGGACGACACTACCGATCGACCAGTGCTGATTGAAATAAATATAGCGGATCGGTTCGATCGCGTAGGTGAGCGGGTTGAGGCTGGCGATAATTTTTAACCAATCGGCCATGAAGCTCAGGGGAGCGAGGGCGGTACTGGCGAAGAGTAACGGTAAATTGGTCACGAAAATGACGGCGATTAGTTCGATATGCCCCGGTAAGGCGAAAGTTAACCCTAAACTCAAGGCCGTCATACCGAGGACGACGAGGAAGACGATTACGGCGATCGCTCCGAGGCCGATCGGACTCGGCCAGCCCGCGCCCAGAAAGGCACTCGCGGCGACGATCGCGCTCGTTTGAATAAAACTCAGGACGATGATATAGATGGTAGACGCGGCGACGATCGAGTACCGGGTGGTTAACGGCGCGACGAGGAAACGGTTTAGAAAACCGAACTCCCGATCGAACATTACCGGTAAACCCGCGTTCAGCGCGCCGGAAAAGGCGGTAAACACGATCACCCCCGGCGCGAGAAATTTCGCGTAACTGAGATCGTTCCCGAATAATCCTTGCGGGGCGTTGTAAAATAAAGCCCCGAAGAGAATCAGCCACATAAACGGCTGGATTACCCCCGCGATCAGGGTAGACGGGCGACGTTGCAATTGAATAAACAATCGCTTTGTCATGGCGAGGGTTTCTTGCATGAACTCGCCGAGCGCGTTTCCCGATTCGTCTACCGTCCCCCCGAACCGAGGAGCGGGCGCGAGAATGGACTTTTCCGGTAATGGGGCGATCGTTTGACTCATAGTAATGTTCCTCTCCGACACGAAAACTAATATAAGGGATTCTTGAAAACCGATCGGGTTGAAATTGGCGAAAGTTAACAGTATTAATCGTTTTCCCGTTTCCGTCCCCCGATCGCTACGAACCTTTCATCGCCTGTTTTTTCTCCGCTTTCAGGTCGCGGGCGCTGGAGGCGGCGATCTCCGCGTCGAGTAGGGTGCGTCCGGTGGCGGCGAGGTACACGTCATCGAGACTCGGCCGCGAGCGCGCCATACTGAAAATCGAGAGGCCGGAGTCCGCGAGGGTTCGCTCGATCGAACCGAAGGAATCGCTATCGCGTTTGACGATTAAATTCAAAGAATTGCCCTGCGATCCGTTGACGATCGCCTCCTCGACGAAAGGTAGGGAGGAGAGTAAATCTTTCACTTGCAGGGCTTCCTCTTCCGGGGAAAATTCCCGCACCCGTAACGTGATCCGATCGCCGCCGACGCGATCTTTCAATTCCGAAGGACTTCCCTCGGCGATCACGCTCCCGGCATCGATAATCGCCAGTCGATCGGCCAGCGCGTCGATCTCTTCCAGATAGTGACTGGTGATCAGTACGGTCGTTCCGGCCGATCGCAGGTCGCGCAGGAAATCCCAGACGATCGATCGACTCTCGATGTCGAGGCCGACGGTGGGTTCATCGAGTACCAACACCGCGGGCTGATGCAGTAATCCCGCCGCCAGATCGAGCCGTTTCCGGATGCCCCCGGAATAACTTCCCGTTTTGCGATCGGCGTAGTCCGCTAATCCCAGTACGGCGATCAGTTCCTCGATCCGATCTCTTGACTTTTTAGCGGGAATGTGATAGAGGGCGGCTTGCAGTTGTAGAAGCTCGCGCCCGGTTAACATTTTATCTAAAGCGACCTCTTGGGCGACGTAACCGAGGCGTTTGCGGGCCGCCTTGGGATTCTCGATCGCGTTAACCCCCCCGACCTCGATTTTCCCCGCGTCCGGTTTGGCGAGGGTGCAGAGACAGCGGATCGTCGTGGTTTTGCCCGCGCCGTTAGGGCCGAGTAAACCGAAGATCTCTCCCGGTTTGACGGAAAAAGAAATGTCTTTAACGGCTTCGGTCTGTCCGTAGCGTTTTTTTAATTGTTCGATCGCCACCGCGAATGTCATAACGGTTTTCACGCCGATCGGCGCGATACAAATCTATACAAAACTCCCTTTCTATTCTAGTCAGGATCGGCGATTTCCGGACGGGGAGAGACGGGCGGACGCTCCCGGCGATCGGGAGAAATCGATCTTTTTTAGAATCTCTTAAGTTTTTTTCGGGACTTCCGCCATCTTTCTTAAATGATCTTTAACTCGATCGGGCGATCCCGAAAATATCGTTTTTAATCTATAATAGACGGGACAATCAGCCCGTTAGTTTCCTAGTCCGAATCCGACTTTTTCCGCCTGTTTTAACGAAAAAATCTTTATCGATCGAGAGAGGAAACAATTAATTTTCCGATCTCGTCCTCGCTTTTACTTCGCTCTCACCCGGAAACAATGCTCGACTTTACAAAACGCGGTCGCGCCCGTGAAGTGACCCTGTTAACCTTACTTTTGAGCGCCTCGATCGTCACTATCTCGCTCTCCTACCTCCCCGTTCTCGCCCGACAATCGCTCGAAATCCAGTCGGCAACGAGATCGACCCCCTCCTTCATTCCCGCGGGAACCGCGATCCCCGTCCGCTACGATCGGGCGGAAAAAATCCTGCTCACGCCGGAAGAAACCTACTCGCTCTCGTTAACCGTGACCGAGAGTATTAAAAACGCGCTGGGAAAAGTGATTATTCCCGACGGGAGCCAGATTATCGGCGAGATCAAACCCTCGGAACGGGGGTCGCGCTTTTTCTCGCAAAAGATTTTTTTAAAAGAGGAGAGACCGCGGTCCGAACCCATCGACGCGATCTCGGACGCGGTGAACCATCTCCAAAAAATTATCAAGGGAGCGAATCCCGATCGCGTGATCAAGGGAGCGGCGCTCGGGGAATCGGCCGCCGCCCTGCTGGCCTCGCTGACCGACGATCGACCGATCGATCGCTCCCTCCTACGCAACGGGCGCTGGGAAGTGCTGGCGGGATGGCTGTTACGCGGGGAGTCGCTAGAATTGGTCTCGATCGAACCGCGCCGGGATTTAACGCTGACCCTGCGCTCGGATTTCGATCGGAAGTAAGGTTGGAGACAGGTGCTAGGCGATAGAAAACAAGCTCGGCATTTATGGCGGAACGATTGTAATGGTAAAATGTGATTTTCTGGCTTTTTTACCCGATATATCCCGAAATTTAGTTTGGAATACTGAAAAAACGCGGGAGTGAAAGTCGCCGCGGTTCCATCGCGATTCTTTATGGATGGGATTCGAGAGAGCGATGCGATCGGACTCTCGCGTTCGTTATTGGATGCCCCGATTTCTCTATAATACGGGAAGAAAATGTAGGGATCATCGATCGAGCTATGGCAAAAATTGAGACGAGAACCGAACCCATGATCTTGAACATGGGGCCACACCATCCCTCGATGCACGGGGTTTTGCGATTGATCGTCACCCTCGACGGGGAGGACGTGATCGACTGCGAACCCGTTATCGGCTACCTACACCGGGGAATGGAGAAAATTGCCGAAAATCGTACTACTGTCATGTACGTTCCCTACGTGAGCCGCTGGGATTACGCGGAAGGGATGTTTAACGAGGCGGTAACGGTCAACGCGCCCGAAAAATTAGCCGATATCACCGTTCCCAAGCGAGCGCAGTATATCCGCGCGATCATGCTGGAATTGAACCGCATCGCCAACCATTTATTATGGCTCGGCCCCTTTCTGGCGGACGTGGGCGCGCAAACTCCCTTTTTCTACATTTTCCGGGAACGGGAATTGATTTACGACCTATGGGAAGCGGCCACCGGCTACCGTCTCGTTAACAATAATTATTTCCGCGTCGGTGGGGTGGCGGTAGATCTTCCCTACGGTTGGGTGGATAAGTGCGCCGATTTCTGTGATTATTTCCTGCCGAAAGTGGATGAATACGAGAAATTAATCACGAATAACCCGATTTTCCGCCGTCGGGTGGAAGGCGTGGGCGTGATCACCCGCGACGAGGCGATTAACTGGGGACTCTCCGGCCCGATGTTACGCGGTTCCGGGGTGAAATGGGATCTCCGCAAGGTGGATCATTACGAGTGTTATGACGATTTCGACTGGGATGTTCACTACGAGACGGCCGGGGATTGTTTCGCCCGCTATCTCGTCCGTATCCGCGAGATGCGCGAGTCGGTGAAGATTATCCGTCAGGCGATTAAGGGTTTACCCGGCGGCCCCTACGAGAATCTGGAGGCGAAACGGTTAGCGGAGGGGAAAAAATCCTCGTGGAACGATTTCGATTACCAGTACATCGCCAAGAAAGTCGCCCCCACCTTTAAAATTCCCGCGGGCGAGCATTACGTGCGCGTGGAGAGCGGGAAGGGCGAGTTAGGGATTTTTATCGTCGGTAACGATGATGTGTTCCCGTGGCGTTGGAAAATCCGCGCCGCCGATTTTAATAACTTACAAATCCTGCCCCATCTTCTCAAGGGGGTGAAGGTTGCCGATATTATGCCGATTCTGGGCAGTATCGATGTGATTATGGGTTCGGTCGATCGTTAACGAAGGCAGGAGGCAGGAGGCAGGAGGCAGGAGGCCGTTTTTGAAACGGGGATTTATACCCCGTTTCAAAAATTTTCGCCTTTTAAGGCGAGGTTTTAGACCCGCTTGTTTCGATAATCCCGTTCCATCACGATTTCGCGGGCGCGCTGGAGAGATCTGGCGCGCCTTCGTCCGTCGGAGGAGTCAGGAGTCAGGAGTCAGGAGTCAGGAGTTAGGAGGCAGGAGGCAGGAGGCAGGAGGCAGGAGTCAGGAGTTAGGAGTTAGGAGGCAGGAGGCAGGAGACGCGATAAAGAATAAGATAGCGATAAATTTCCCCAAAAACCTATTTATCTTGTATGGTTCTAGTTTTTAAGGCTTTTAGACTCTCAAAAACGAATCTTGCAAGCGTGAGATGAAGAAAATTTTCGGGGATGGAAAGATCGAAAAGGGTTTCGGGTATTCTATGGGAGAACAAAAGATCTAGTCGCGCGCCAGGAGAAAACTATGGTCGATCGGATCGTCGAGGTCGTTTTCAGTTTCGATACCACGGGCAGTATGTATCCCTGCCTGACGCAAGTTCGCCGGAATCTTAAAACCACTATCACCCGACTTCTCGACGAGATACCGGGGATTCGTATCGGCATTATCGCTCACGGGGATTACTGCGATGCCGGTTCTACCTACGTGACGAAACATCTCGACCTATCGGGGGATGTCGATCGAATCTGCGATTTCGTGGCCAATGTCGCGCCCACGAATGGAGGGGACGCGCCGGAATGTTACGAATTAGTATTGCACGAGGCTCGATCGCTCTCCTGGTCGCCAGATAGTCTGAAAACGCTGGTTATCATCGGCGACGATCTTCCTCACGCGCCCGCGCAAACGCCGCAAAAGTTAAACTGGCGATCGGAACTGGATCATCTCATCGCGTTGGGGATTAGCGTCTACGGGATTCAAGCGCTCAATCGATCGCACGCGACGTTATTTTATAAAGAACTAGCGGAGAAATCGGGAGGTTTCCATCTCAATCTCGATCAGTTCTCCTATATTACCGATTTTTTCCTCTCGGTCTGTTATCAGCAATCCTCTCTGGATCAACTGCAAGCTTACGCGACGGAAGTGGCCGAGAAGGGACGGATGAATCGCGGTTTACAACAGATGTTTTCCACGCTGTTGAAGGAAGAAATCTCGATCGACTACGGGGAGGCGGATCTGCGCGCCGTCCCGGCCGGACGGTTTCAGGTTCTCGACGTGGACGTGGATATCTCGATCAAGGCGTTTGTTTTGGAAAACGGCTTAACGTTTAAGGTCGGGCGCGGTTTTTACGAGTTCACGAAAACGGAAACGATTCAAGGTCATAAAGAGATTATTTTAATGGATCGGAAAACCGGCGATCTTTTCGCGGGAGACGCGGCGAGAGAGTTGCTGGGCTTGCCACTGGGAACGACGGCGAGAATTAAACCGAGTAATCTGGAGAAATACGTCGTTTTCGTGCAAAGTACCTCGGCGAATCGGAAATTAATCGGCGGGACTCGCTTTCTCTACGAGGTGGAAGATTGGACGGGGTAGAAAACGGCGAATCTCGCGAACCGGTGCGGCCGCGAGATTCGAGGAAAGAGGGAGAGTCGATCGCTCTTTTTCCGGTTTTAATTGGAGGCGTTACCGAGGAAAGCGATGGTTAAGCTATCGTGAGCCAGGAAATGGCTGAGATGATAGGCTCTTTCCTCGGTTTTCAGGAGAATTTGTTCGTAGAGGTGACGGGTGGCCCGATCGCCGAGGCTTTCCGCTTGGGATGCCTGACGACGGAGAACCTTGATCACTTCCTGTTCCGCGACGAGATCGTGTTCGACCATCGATCGACAGTCGAAAACACCGTCTTCCTCGGGGGTGAAACAGCACATTTCGGCGAGTTTCCCGAAACTGGCCACGGGAACCCCACCGAGACCGTTTAAACGTTCGCCGAGGTCGTGAACGTGGTCGGCGGTCGTCCCGTAATATTCTTCAAAAAGTTCGTGTAATTGAGAGAATTCGGCCCCCTCGACCACGAAATGATGTTTCTGATATTGGAGATAAAGAGCTTGGAAACTGGCGAGGAGGATATTTAATCCCTCGCAGATCGGTTCGGTAACGCTTTTTTCTAACAGAACGGGATTGTCCGAGACTTGCCCGAAGGGAAGAAGAATTCCTTGTTTAACTGCCATTTTGCTTTCGCTCCCGTTATTACGTCGGTGGCTCGGTAGTAATTAATATAGCAGATAGGTAAAGAAATAAATCGCGGAAAATATTATTTTTCTTTTCGTATTGTTCGATACGGTTCCCGTAGAATAACTATCAGTTTGTCTCGATTTTTAACTCGCTTATTGCGAACATTTTCAAGTAAGCGGTCGGCAAAGGAAACTAGAACCCTAGAGTTTTCGAGAGCGTAATAATCGAGAATATTTCTTAACCTTATCGGGTCGGTGGTATTCCGCGGGGAATAGATTTAGCGATCGATCCCGTACAAATGTCGCCCCGTTCGATCGTCCTGTCTCGCCGATTTGGCATTAAGTTTTTCTATGGTCACGATTGAAAAATTCCGATACTTTCTTTTTGTTGTTGAGAGCGACGGACGGGGGCGGTCTGGAGTTAGAATTGACGGTAGCGATCGAATCGAACTGGAGCGGGTTTCACCGAAAAATCCCGAATTAAAACGTAAATTTCTCGAATTAGACCTTATATCGCGCTCGGAGGGAACTAGATCGTGATTTCTACCGTCCGGATGGGGTACGGATGGCGCGCTTCGGAGTACGATCGAGGGAAGAGATCGGGTCATCGGAAGCGATCGAAGTCATTGAATCCTTCAGCGAAAGTCGGTAAAAGCGTGATCGGTACTTTTTTGAAAATGGTTAAGACCGGGAAAAACGTTCCCGATTTTTGGTTACTGGGAATCTGGATCGTTCTCGGAACCTTCCTTCGATTTCTGCTCTTAACCGCTAAACCCCCGTGGACGGACGAATTCGCGACGATGGTGTTTAGCGCGGGGAATAATTTCGATTCGGTTCCGATCGATCGGCTCGTTTCGATCGATACTTTATTACAACCGCTTCAAGTCAATCCTACCGCGACGGCGCCGGACGTGATCGATCTGTTATTACACGAGGATAATCATCCCCCGCTCTATTTCGTTCTCGCTCATTTCTGGATGAAATTATTTCCCGACGGGGGAGGATATATCTCGCTATTCGCCGCTCGATCGCTCGCCGCTTTTTTCGGGGTTCTCGCGATACCGTTAAGCTATTTTCTCGGGAGAATCGTTTTTTCCTCCCGTCTCGTCGGTCAATTGTGCGCCGCGATGATGGCTCTCTCTCCCTACGCCATTTTTAGCGCGCAGGAAGCCCGCCATTATACCCTAGCGATTTTATTTGTTATCACTTCTTTATTATGCTTTCTGGTTTCTAGTCAATATCTTTTTCAGCGAAGGAAGATACCCTACTTCGTTATTTTCGGTTGGTTGTTATCGAATTGTCTCGGGTTACTGACCCATTATTTTTTCTCGATCGCTATCGTCGCGGAAGGGTTAACGTTATTATTTATCTTATTGTATCAAATCTATCGAAAACAGTTTCAATTGGCGAACTGGGTTCGGGTCGGTCTGGTTTATCTAGGAACCGCGAGCTTCTTGGCGATTTGGTTCTTAACCGTAATCCCGAAGGATCACGGCAGTCAGATGACCGATTGGATCGTTCGGGATACGCGAAATTTATTAATCCTTCTCGATCCCGTCTTTCAATTACTCGGAACCATGATCACGATGCTCTCGCTCCTTCCGGTGGAATCGGATAATCTAGCGATCGTGATTATTTCCGGGGCGCTGATGCTGGCGTTTTTCCTGTACGCGATCCCTCGTTTTAAACGCTCTTGGTCGTCGGTAGATGGTTGGGAGTTTCGGGTATTGGTGGGATTTTGGGCGAGTTCGATCGCCACGTTCTTTTTTATCAGTTATGTCCTCTCGATGGATATTACCAAGGGAGCGAGATACAGTTTCGTTTACTTTCCCGCAGTGATTTTAATCGTTGCCGTTTTACTGGCCGATGGTTGGCGAAGGGGTTGGAAACGGTTCGTTATCGGGGTTTTAGTGATGGCGTTCGTTAGTTCGATCTGTGTGAATTTGAATCTGGGATATCGAAAATATTATCGGCCCGATCGACTGGTTCCGATTATCCGAGAAAATTCCACCGATTCCGCCCCGATCGTCACCCACTATAAAAGTTTAGTAGAAGTCGGGGAGATGATGGGCATCGCGCGCGAGTTCAAGCGACAGTTCCCCGATCGAAACCCCCGATTCCTATTCATCTCCCGTCCGGAAGAATTGAAAGATAAAGTAGTTCTCGCGGAAACTCCCGAACTGTGGCTAGTGAATTTCCCGAACCCGATCGAGCTACTTTATCGGCAGATCCCGATCGATTTACCCGGTTGTCGGCCGGTCTCCGAGGAATTTCCTTACGTGGCGGGATATGTTTATAAAAAATATTCCTGTGAGCGCTAAAATACGGTATGCTAGAAATAGTCTCGATGGATATTCGTTATGACGATTTGGATAAACGAACAGATCGATTCCTGTGGTTTGGTGCAAGCTTGTATCGCCGGTTGTAATGAAGACGCGGCGCGAGATTGCCACGAGACCTGGTTAAAAAATCTCACCGAAGAGCAAAAAGAAACGGGCTGGACGGCCGTATTAAGAACGGTGGAATCCTGGGAGGATGTTCCCGTCAACGCGTTGAAACTAAGTTATTAGTGAATCTTCTCGATTTATTTTCTTTCCAAAGAGTAATGGTTCGCTCTAACCATTTATTTTTGGGGGGAGTCGGATGACTATCCCGGTGTCGCGGGTCAATTCGATCGCCGGCGCGACACAATAGAGATCGGGAAAATCTCACCCCTCAAGATATGTTAGAAAGCCTGCAAACCCAACTCTACCACCTCGAACAGTACGCCGATCGACTGGTTTCCGGTCAACTCACCCATCTTACCCCCGTCAGTATCGGGATCATCGCGCTCGCGGGTTTACTCACCAGTCTCACCCCCTGTATGCTGTCCATGCTCCCGATTACCATCGGTTATATCGGCGGTTACGAGGAAAATAAGGGACGTTTTACCGCTTTCCTACAATCGGCTTGGTTCTCTCTCGGTCTCGCTACCACGCTCGCGGTATTGGGAATAATCGCCGCGGGATTGGGGAAAGTATACGGACAGGTGGGGATCGGTCTGCCGATCCTGGTGAGCGCGATCGCCATATTAATGGGATTGAACCTGCTAGAACTCGTCCCCCTGCGATTTCCCTCGCTAGGCGCGACCGATTGGATTACCGAGGACTTTCCCCCCGCTTTACGGTCGTATTTACTGGGATTAACCTTCGGATTGGTCGCCTCCCCCTGTAGTACGCCCGTCCTCGCGTCCCTCCTCGCCTGGGTCGCCAATACGGGAAATCTGACTTTAGGAACGGGATTATTGCTTTCCTATACCGCTGGATACGTTCTACCGTTGATTATCGTCGGTTCTTTCACCGCTTCGTTAAAAAGCCTTTTATCCCTGCGTCAGTGGTCGGGTTGGATCAATCCCGTCAGCGGGGTTTTATTAATCGGTTTCGGGGTCTTCTCGCTCCTATCCCGTCTAGTCTAGAGGGTACAATAGATGATCGGCAGAATTCACAAAACCCTTTTAGCATGACCGTATCCGATCCCGTACAGACAGCGAACGCTTCTCTTTCTCCCCGACAACTCGGACGCAAGTTCATCCAAACGATCGCCGATCTCCGGTTAGCGATCGTTTTATTACTCCTCATCGCGTTATTTAGCGTTAGCGGGACGGTCATCGAGCAGGGGCAATCTTTATCCTTCTATCAGGCGAACTATCCCGAAGATCCCGCTTTATTCGGGTTTTTAAGCTGGAAGGTGTTATTGGCGATCGGCTTGAACCATGTTTATAGTACGTGGTGGTTTCTGGCGTTATTGGTGCTTTTCGGGGCGAGTTTAACCGCCTGCACCTTTATCCGTCAGTTTCCCGCGCTCAAGGCGGCCCGATCGTGGAAATTCTACGATAAGTCGCGACAGTTCCAGAAATTAGCCCTCAGCGCGGAGTTAGAGACCGGATCGATCGAATCGTTAACCCCGTTACTGGAAAAGAAAGGCTATAAGGTTTTCGTCGAAAATAACAGTCTTTACGCGCGTAAGGGGATTATCGGCAAAATCGGCCCGATCGTCGTTCACGCGGCCATGTTAATCATTCTAGCGGGCGCGATCTGGGGCGCGCTGACCGGCTTTTTCGCGCAGGAGATGGTCGCGAGTGGCGATAGTTTTCGGGTGAAGAATATTATCGAGGCAGGCCCGCTCTCGTCGGGAGTGATTCCGAAAGATTGGGGGATAAAAGTGAATCGTTTCTGGATCGATTACACGCCGAAGGGCGATATCGACCAATTTTACTCGGATCTGTCGGTAATTGATGATAACGGACGGGAGATCGATCGAAAAACCATTCAGGTAAACCAACCCTTACACCATCAGGGAGTGACTTTCTATCAAACCAGTTGGGGGATCGCGGCCGTCCGGGTGCAGATTAATAATAGTCCGGTGTTTCAACTGCCGATGGCTCCGCTGGATACGAAAGGCAACGGCCAGATCTGGGGAACCTGGATACCGACGAAACCGGATCTCAGCGAGGGGGTTTCGCTGTTAGCGCGCGATTTACAGGGAACGATGATCGTGTACGACGCGAAGGGAAATCTAGCGAACGCGGTGCGCGAGGGGATGAGTGTACCGATTAACGGGGTAAATCTTAAAGTTTTGGAATTGGTGGGGAGTACGGGATTACAAATTAAAGCCGATCCTGGAGTGCCGATCGTTTACCTCGGATTCGGGTTATTAATGGTCGGAGTGATGATGAGTTATCTGTCTCACTCGCAGATCTGGGCGCTACAATCGGGCGATCGATTCTATCTCGGGGGGAAAACGAACCGAGCGCAGGTCAGTTTCGAGCGGGAGATGATCGAGACGATCGAATTATTGGGAAATAAACCCTAGAATCCTAGCCAACGCGGTTCTCTTTTCGGTGAACCTTGCCGATGTATTCCCTCATTCTGTCGCCGCATCTAAATGATCGCGGGGAGAGATATTGTCGGGAACTTTTCGTCAGGTAAAGATAACCGGATCTATCCGATTTGCATCGTGCGGTTTCTATTCGGGAGCGGGTCGAGAAAATATTCTCGATCGGACGAAACGAGATTGGCGATAGTAAAATGATGGATGGCGATGCTAAATGATCGGGTTAATTCTCTCCCATCGACATAGTATGAAAGAACTACAGGATCGAGCCTACGGGATGTTGCGACAAGGCCGATACGAAACGGCGATCGATTGGTATCGGGAATGTATAGAAGCGTCTCCCGAAGAGCGTGAAAATTATTGGTTTTTGGGGTTAGCTCTCCTGCTAGGCGATCGAGAAGAAGAAGCGGGGGAGCTTTGGTTTTCGGTTTTTCTACAAGCCACCCCGGAAGACGCGGAAATCTGGTCGCGAGAATTACGAGAATTATTAATTCAGGAGGCTCGAAGCTATCAATCGATCGGGTATCTTTCTCGTGCCGAAGTGATTTATCGGGCTTTACTCGAACAGGAAATTTCGGCGGAAACTTATTATTATTTAGCTACCGTTTTAGCCGATCGCGGAGAATTTGCCGAAGCCAGCACTTATTATCGAGAATCCCTTCGCTTAGACCCGAATTATAGCCCCGCTTACAATGGGATAGCCCGCTCGCTGTTATCGTTGGGTTATTTTCTGGAAGCGTATAGCCATGCTTCCCGCTCGATCGATCTCGATCCGGATAATTTACAATATTGGATCTGGTACTCGATCGCTCTCAAAAAGATTTCTTTCAACCGAGCGGACGATCGAATAATAACCTCTCTTCTAAAATGTTTTGAAACTCCCGCTATCAATCAGCAAAATCTCGCGGGAGCCACGATGAGTATTGTCCGGTTAGATCCTAACTTCCGATCGATCGCCGATTCGATCGAGCTAGATGATTTAGAAGGGGGAATGGAATCTCGATACGAGGCTCTGGCCGCTCTCGGCAAAAATCGGTTATTTCAATACCTCTTGAAAGACACGCTCATCGCCAATCTAACCTTTGAAAAAGTTTTAACCGAAATCAGAAAGCTGATCCTTTTGGAATCTAGCAAACATCAATACTTGTTAGACGAAATATTTTTGGATACCGCTTTCGTGAGCGCTCTAGCCTTGCAGTGCTTCAATAATGAATATATTTTTATCGATAGTCCTTTCGAGAAAGAAATTATTTTTCAACTGAAAGAAGAGATCGAGACCACTTCACTCGATACGATCGAGAACTTGGAAAATAAATTAGCTGTTTGCGCTCTTTATCATCCCCTTTATCAGTTAAATGTCGTTCACGATATAACTCTTGATCGACAACAATATTGGACACAAAACACGAAAATTTTGTGGAAACGAACGGTTATTGATTATTTTGAAGAGCAAGATCTAAAAAGAAGTATAGAGGCGATTCCTCCCATTAGCAATCGAATTTCTTCCGCCGTTCAGAGTCAATACGAGGAAAATCCCTATCCCCGTTGGTTAAAAATTTCCGCGCTCGATCCCTCTCCCCTACCAACTTTTGTAAAATCTTTATTCCCACATTTTAGCCCGCCGGAAGAATGGATCGATCGCCCCCTAGAAATTCTCTGTGCCGGTTGTGGGACGGGATCGGAACCTATCTCGATCGCGATCGGGCTAAAAGACGCGGATATTTTAGCGATCGATTTAAGTTCGAGTAGTCTCGCTTACGCGTCGCGGATGGCGAAAGAATTAAAAATAGAAAAGATTCAGTTTAAACAGGCGGATATTCTGGGTTTATCCGATTGGTCTCGGAAATTTTCGATGATTTTTTCTACGGGCGTTCTCCATCATTTAGAAAACCCGATCGATGGATTAACCATTCTCGTCGATCGCTTACCACAAAAAGGCTTACTTTGTATCGGCTTGTATAGTGCGAGAGCTAGAAAATTTATCGCTAATGCCAGAAAATTTATCGCCGATCGAGGCTATCAAAACACGGCAGAAGATATCAGGATGTGTCGTAAAGAATTAATCGAATCTTCCCTCGATTTCGCTATTAAATTGACCTACCAATATGACTTTTATAGCCTCAGTAACTGTCGAGATCTGATGTTTCATGTTAACGAACATTGTTTCACGATCCCTGAAATCAAGCGAATGCTCGATCGGGCGGGTTTACAATTTATCGGATTTTCTAATCTAGAACCGAAGGTTCAAGACGATTATCGAAAGATGTTTCCCGAAGATCGCGATATGAACGATCTAGAGCGCTGGAACCGTTTCGAGGAAATCTATCCCGATACTTTTATCGGAATGTACAATATGTGGTGTCAGAAGCTGTAAACAATTTCCTGATTAGACAGTCTTGTAACTTAACGGTTCGAGCAATTTTTCCCGCGCTCGTCATCGATAATTTTTTGAAATTTCCGTTGTAAAGCTTACAGATTCTTCGCGGGCGCGTGTAGGGCTTCCGGAGATTCTTTCGTTCGATTACAATGTTCCACGAGGGCGGCATGACGGATCGCCTCTCGATCGTCTCCCAGCGATTCTAAAGCTAGATCGATTAATTCTCGGTTGGTTAGATTTTGAAATTGTAAATTGAAAGACTCAGCCATAAAATCACAACCTACTAACGTTAGATGATATCGGGAATGTCATCGGCGACAATAATTGTCATCGCTTGTTTATCCAAAAAAGAAATATTGACAATTCTGTTCGCTTGCTTTTGAATTATCTTTTCAAAAAGATTTCTCACTGTTCTTCCGTTTCCAAAATTTTTATCTCGATTTAGATAGAGATAATTGAACCGAACCAGGATTTTTTCTTCCGCCTCGAATTCTAACTTAAAGTGATATTGTTCGCACAAAAGCTTAAAAATTTGTAATAACTCGTCAGCGTCATAGTCTTCAAATGAGAAGTAACGAGTGAATCTAGATTTCAAGCCCGGATTAGAATCAATAAATCGAGCCATTTCATCAGGATAGCCAGCCACGATGACAATTAATCTATCTCGATAATCTTCCATCCGCTTGAGTAAAGTATCTACCGCCTCTTTCCCGAAATCTCGATCGGCGTTTTCTGGAATTAGTGTGTAAGCTTCATCAATAAATAAAACACCATCAAGGGCTGACTCGATTAATTTATCGGTTTGAATTGCCGTTTGACCGATATAACCCGCGACCATGCCAGAACGATCGGTCTCTACTAGATGACCGCTCGATAAAATGCCGAGTTCTTTATAAATCTGTCCCATCAGACGGGCGATTGTAGTTTTTCCCGTTCCCGGCGATCCGACAAAAACAGAATGAAGGGTGATCGGACTATTCGGTAATCCCTGACGTTTTCGGAGATTTTGAACTTTCAGCAAATTAATCAGACTATTCACTTCCTCTTTGACATTTTGCAAACCGATTAATTGACCGAGTTTATCGATGATCGTATCCAGTCCGGACAATCGATCCGGATTCTGACCCGATCCTTCCCGTAACATCTCTTCTTTAATTCGCTCTATCTCTCGATCGAGCCAGTCTTTTTCATAATTAGACATCTCGGGAAACTCCTACTTATTAACTATTGATTCCGGAAGATTCTTTCTCTAATCTTCCCCTTTCTACCCGAAAAAGCGCGCTCTCGGTGCAAATAGTGACAGACTGGCTCGAAATCGCTCATGGTTGCGAAAATACGACCTCCGAGGTACGGGAAGCCGCTCTGAACGAGGTACAGGGCGAATCTACAATAGGAACATATAGTAGTGAACGAAACAGCCAATGCAACCGACCAATCCCCAACAGTTTACCGAAAAAGCGTGGGAGGCGATCGTCAAGACCCCGGACATCGCCAAACAGTACAGCCAGCAACAGATCGAGACCGAACACCTGATGAAAGCCCTTCTCGAACAGGAAGGACTCGCCAGCAGTATTTTCAATAAAGCCAATATTAGCGTTCCCCGTCTGCGCGATCGCGTCGAGGATTTCATCCGTCGTCAGCCGCGCATCGGCAACCCCGGCGAATCCATCTATCTCGGTCGTAGTTTAGATAGCTTACTCGATCGAGCCGAGAATTACCGCAAAGAGTTCGGCGATGATTTCATCTCGATCGAACATCTCCTGTTAGCATACGCTCAAGACGATCGCTTCGGAAAAGCGCTCTACCAGGAATTCGGACTTACCGAACCCAAGCTTAAAGAAATTATCCAACAAGTCAGAGGTTCTCAAAAAGTGACCGATCAAAATCCCGAAGGCAAATACGAAGCCCTAGAAAAATACGGACGCGATCTCACCCTCCTCGCCAGAGAGGGCAAGCTAGACCCCGTGATCGGGCGCGATGACGAGATCCGCCGCACCATTCAAATCCTATCCCGCCGTACCAAGAATAACCCCGTTTTAATCGGTGAACCGGGTGTCGGGAAAACCGCCATCGTCGAGGGATTGGCGCAACGGATCATCAAAAACGACGTACCCGAATCCCTACAGGATCGTACCCTGATCGCGCTCGATCTCGGTGGACTGATCGCCGGCGCGAAATATCGCGGGGAATTCGAGGAACGTTTGAAAGCCGTCCTCAAAGAAGTTACCGAGTCGAAAGGTAACGTGATCATGTTCATCGATGAAATCCATACCGTCGTCGGCGCGGGCGCCACTCAAGGCGCGATGGACGCGAGTAATCTTCTCAAACCGATGTTAGCGCGGGGCGAACTGCGTTGTATCGGCGCGACCACTCTCGACGAGTATCGCAAGTATATCGAGAAAGACGCGGCGCTGGAACGGCGTTTTCAGGAAGTTCTCGTCGATGAACCTACCGTAGAGGACACGATCTCTATCCTGCGGGGGTTGAAAGAACGGTACGAAAGTCATCACAATGTGACGATCGCCGATAACGCCCTCGTCGCGGCCGCGTTACTCTCGAACCGGTATATTAGCGATCGATTCCTCCCGGATAAAGCGATCGACCTTGTAGACGAGGCCGCCGCTAAATTGAAGATGGAAAACACTTCCAAACCAGAAGAATTGGATGAAGTCGATCGGAAGATTCTCCAATTAGAAATGGAACGGGTTTCTATCCAGAAAGATTTCGATCCCGCCTCCCGCGAACGGCTAGAGAAACTGGAAAAAGAACTCGCCGATCTCAAAGAAGAACAAACCCGACTCAATGCCCAATGGCAGGCGGAAAAAGAGATCATCGATAAAGTGGGCGAGGTGAAAAAAGAGATCGAGCAAGTAAACCTCGAAATCCAACAGGCCGAACGCGATTACGACTATAACCGCGCCGCGGAATTAAAATTCGGCAAGCTGACCGATCTTCAGCGTCGGATGAAAGAGCTCGAAAAACAACTCGCGGAAAAACAAACCTCCGGGAAAAGCCTCCTCCGCGATCAGGTCGTGGAAGCGGACATCGCCGAGATCATTTCTAAATGGACGGGAATTCCCCTCAGTAAACTGGTGGAATCGGAGAAAGAAAAACTCCTGCATCTCGAAGACGAATTGCATGAAAGCGTCATCGGACAGGAAGAAGCCGTAACCGCCGTGGCCGAAGCGATCCAACGTTCCCGCGCCGGTCTCGCCGACCCCAACCGTCCGACCGCGAGTTTCATCTTCCTCGGGCCGACCGGTGTGGGGAAAACGGAACTGGCGAAATCCCTCGCGCGCAGTCTCTTCGACACGGAAGATGCCCTCGTTCGCATCGATATGTCGGAATACATGGAAAAACACACCGTTTCCCGTCTCATGGGCGCGCCTCCGGGATACGTGGGCTACGATGAAGGTGGACAACTCACCGAAGCCATCCGTCGCCGTCCCTACTCGGTCATCCTTTTCGACGAGATCGAGAAAGCCCATCCCGACGTGTTTAACGTGATGTTACAGATTCTCGACGACGGACGTTTGACCGACGCGCAGGGTCATCTGGTGGACTTCAAAAACACCATCATCATCATGACCAGTAATATCGGTTCCCAGTATATCCTCGATTTGGCGGGTGACGATTCCCGTTACGAGGAAATGCAGGCGCGGGTGATGGACGCGATGCGGGCTAATTTCCGACCGGAATTCCTCAACCGGATTGACGAGATCATCATCTTCCATAGCCTCGACAAATCACAGTTGCGGGAAATTGTCAAGCTTCAGGTGAAAAATCTCGGCGATCGACTCGCGGAACAGAAACTCTCGCTGAAGATCGCCGACGCGGCGTTAGATTTCATCGCCGAAGTGGGTTACGATCCCGTCTACGGGGCGCGCCCGTTAAAACGAGCGGTACAGCGCTATCTAGAAACCCCGATCGCTAAATCGATCCTCAAAGGCGAATACAAGTCGGGAGAGACGATTTTTGTCGATGTTGCCGATGAACGCCTGACTTTTAAACGCTTATCGGCGGAAGTCGCGACCGTGTAATTTATCGTTAGGATAGATAGGGTGGGCGATGTCGCTCACCCGATTTTTATTTTTACCCGATCGGGGGGAGTATTATGTCGATCGAGCGATCGTTACTGGAAAAATTACAATAGGAATTAGCGAATAGACGCTCGAAAATGACTTCCGAGAGAGGTCTATTCATCGCTTTCTTACTCCGCTTCCGGTAACGCGAGAATTTCGTCTTCGATTAGTTCCGGTAACTGTTCCGTATGAACGTGAAGATGGCTGAAGGAACCGGTTAATTCCGCGAGAATATCCCCTTTTTGATCGTCGGTTAAATAGTCTAATTTGAGTCGCTCTAGGAGAAAAATATATTTCTCGCATTCTTCCTTGAGTTCATAGGAGGTGAGTGGAAAGCGGGGGATTAATGGGTAGTTCGGTTTCGATTATCGGGCTACTCACGGTAAATTGCTCCGGATAGAGAATGACATTTTCATAATCGTAACCCGTTACCGAACTCTCATCTGGAATCGCTAGATCGACCGCGTAACCTTCGGGATTTTTGTAGCATTCAACAATACTACCTTCCGTTCCTTTTGGAATTAACCGCTTGCCAAAATTTGCCTGAATATCTACCAAAGTTATTATACCATCATACAGTTTCGCTTTCATAAAATTTTCTCTCACTTTTGAACAACTTTTAGCCAGTTCGTGATTAACCTCGGAATTTGTTTATCCTTGTCGATCTGCCAGGTTGTTTCTAATATACCTTGAAGGTCATTGAATCCGATGATCGGTACGTTAACCGTATATCGACTCCCGTACTCGCTCGGTTCCTTTAGGTCGGCGGGAAGCTCCGGTAACCGCGAGCGGATTTGCGAGATAATCGATTCAGCGGCTCTCTGACGATCTTGAGAACTGTCTATATTATATCCGAGAGCGATAAAAGCGCGCCATTTCCCCTTATTGTTAGGATTCAAACGATTCATAGAATATTCGGTAAATTTGCGAGGATCGATCTCGGCTTGTTCTGCCATCGGTAACGGATCGCCCGTCTGCCAATTTCGTTCCATTGTCTATCCATCCTAATCGTTCCGCCACGGTCACGATATTCTCGATCGCTA
Source organism: Pannus brasiliensis CCIBt3594 (assembly GCF_036688125.1). Lineage (NCBI taxonomy): Bacteria > Bacillati > Cyanobacteriota > Cyanophyceae > Chroococcales > Microcystaceae > Pannus > Pannus brasiliensis. The sequence goes on from NZ_JBAFSM010000031.1 coordinate 53,824, forward strand.
TCTACTATAATGAGGATCGCGCTCGATCGATCTCGATATTTTCTTTTCTTTAAAGACGCGTTCACCGCCGCTTCGATTATCGCCCGGAAAATCGGCATTGAAAAAATACGCCAGAAATGCCCTCATTTCAATGATTGGCTCGTACAGTTTGAAAATTTAGCGATCGATCGAACCACCTCGTAGACAGGGGCTGTTTTCTGACGCTCGTTCCCCGCACTAACCGAACTCGACTTATTCTCGTATCGATATCGAGAGACGGTGGGGGGTAATCACCGCGGATCGATCGACCGTCAAGGGCTATTATAGACATACTGTACCCTCTCGCTCTCCCGAACCCGCGATGTCGAGATTTGCCGATCTAGAAGGGGCTTTAAAGTATTATTTCGGATACGATCGCTTTCGTCCCAATCAGAAAGCCATCATTCAAGCCGCGCTAGAGAATCGGGATTTACTGGTAATTATGCCCACCGGTGGCGGTAAATCCCTCTGTTACCAACTACCCGCGCTGTTAAAAAAAGGCTTAACCGTCGTCGTTTCCCCCCTGATCGCGCTCATGGAAGATCAGGTGAGCGCGCTAGTCGATAACGGCATCGGCGCGACCTTTCTCAATAGTACCCTGAACGCCAAACAGACGCGCGATCGAGAATCGTTAATCCTCGGCGGGAAAATCAAACTTCTCTACGTCGCGCCCGAACGATTACTCTCGAATAGTTTCCTAGAATTTCTGTCGGTAGTGGATAATTATATCGGTCTTTCCCTGCTGGCGATCGATGAAGCGCATTGTGTTTCCGATTGGGGCCACGATTTCCGCCCGGAATACCGGCAGATCAAACAGGTGCGACAACGGTTTCCCGACGTTCCCCTCCTCGCGTTAACTGCGACGGCTACCGAACGCGTGCGCGAGGATATTATCACGCAATTGGGTTTAAAAGAGGCGGCCGTTTATCTTTCTAGCTTCAACCGCCCGAATCTCTATTACGAAATTCAGCCCAAAGGTAGAGGCACTTACGAACAACTGTTGAACTATATCCGTCAGGAAAAAGGCTCGGGAATCGTCTATTGTTTCAGTCGCAAAACCGTCGATAAGATCGCGTCCAAATTACGGGAAGACGGGATCGAGGCACTTCCCTATCACGCGGGAATGGAGGATAAAGAAAGAAGTCGCAATCAAACCCGTTTTATCCGCGATGACGCTCGGGTGATGGTGGCGACGATCGCTTTCGGCATGGGCATCAATAAACCGGACGTTCGTTTCGTCGTGCATTTCGATCTTCCTCGCAATTTAGAAGGCTACTATCAGGAGTCGGGACGCGCGGGACGGGACGGCGAACCCGCGAAATGTACTCTATTTTTTAGTTTCGGGGATATTCGGAATATCGAGTTTTTTATCAATCAGAAAAACGACGAAAAAGAACAGATGATCGCCCGTCAACAACTGCGGCGGGTGCTGGACTACGCGGAGGGAACCGAGTGTCGGCGATCGATCGTCCTGCGCTACTTCGGGGAGGTGTACGAGGGAGATTGTGGGCTGTGCGATAATTGCCGGAACGAGAAACCGCGGGAGGACTGGTCGATCGAGGCGCAAAAATTTTTGTCCTGCGTGGCGCGTACCGGCCAGAAATTCGGTATGATGCACGTTATCGATGTACTGCGGGGGTCGAAAAAGCAGAAAATCGAACAGTATCAACACCATCTTCTCTCGACCTACGGGATCGGGAAAGATAGAACCGTTGAGGATTGGAAGCTTTTGAGTCGCTCCCTCGTCCATCAAGGCTTACTCGATGAAACTCAAGACGGATATCGTATCTTGAAACTCAATCAGCGTAGTTGGGAAGTCATGCGGAAACAGCGTTCCGTATTTATCGCCGTCCCCCGGAAAACGATCGAGCGAGAATCGGGTGACGACAATTCCCGTCGCGCCGAAAGCGAGTTGTTGTTCGAGCGTCTCCGTCTCCTCCGCAAGAAAATCGCCGACGCGCAAGGTGTGCCTCCCTACGTGATCTTTCACGATTCCACGCTCCGTCTCATGGCGCAGGAACAACCGAGAACTTTAGTCGAATTCGGCCAACTTTCCGGGGTCGGACAGCGAAAATTACAGCAATACGGTGATATCTTCCTCGCGGCGATCGCCGATTTCTGTCAGGAAGTCCTCTCGCCCACCCAACTGATGACCCTGCAATACTATCAGGACGGCTTAAGTATCGAAGAGATCGCTAAAACTCGAAGTATCACCGTTAGCACCGTTGTCGAACATCTCGCGAAGTTGATCGAGGCCGGACAACCGGTAGAGATCGATCATCTCGTCCCGACCGCGAGACGGCAGATCATCCTCCTGACGATCGAGAGAGTCGGCGATCGCTCTTTACGAACGATAAAGGATAATTTAGGCGATAATTACAGCTACGAGGAAATTAAGTTAGTTCTCGCCTGGAAACGACGGATCGGGTAAAATTTAGCGAGAAAACGCCCGTGTTTGTCCCGATTCACAGGAACCCAGAAGGGAGAGTTCGATCGCCCACGCGTGTCTAGAATTATACAAGGTTAAAATTATCGACTTATTCGCTTATTCTAAGCTTTCCTCGCTTTTATCTTTGATTTTTCTTCGGTTTCCTTCCTCCTAATACCCGCCTCATCCTGGTTAGTTGTGGAGAAAAACGTCAATTGTTACTATAGTGACGATCCCCTCTCGTTTTGATAACCTTGGCGAAAAATTCTTCTTCCCGAACCATCCGCGCGCGGACGCGCTCGACTTTCGAGGCTTTGATGGCCTTGCTGGTATTATTTAACTATTTCTTGGTGATTTTCGATCTAACCTATATTCCCCTGCGGGATTTCTGGTTACAGGGACGCTTTCAAGTGACCCTGTTGAGATTTAACGAACCGATAACAATAGGGCCGATTTCTTTTCAGGAAGTAAAGCTCCCCCCCGGAAAACCGTTACAAGTTCCCTTCGTGACGGCGCTTTCCCGATACGACGCGGTGAAAGGAATTCAACCCTATCGAAGCACGAGCAATTATCTGGAAACGGTCGATCGATTGCAACGGGCGATCGAGTCTTCCGCTCCCCCGCGAGAGGTGGATGATATTCTCGTTGCCTTACGTCGGGATAGTTCCAGCATGATCGATACGAATCCCTTTCAGGTCGCCAATAAAACCGGGACGTTAGAGAAAATCAAGAATCTCATGAGAGAGCGGGTTTTCGGAACGGAAAACGCTTCGGCGAAACAAGCTTTTAATATTTTTTGGAGTCGGGATTATTTAACCAAAGAGGGATTCGCGGGAGAGTTGGGATTTTTTAATCACAATATCCGTCCCCTTATCGAGACGAATTATTTTCGACCGATCGGGGAAGATGGACGACCGATCGATAACTTCGAGGCGATCGATTTTTTCTTCGGCATTATTTTCTTCTTGGAATTTTTAACGAGAACCTGGTGGATCTCCCGCACCCACGTCGGTCTGCGCTGGTTCGAGGCGATGTTATGGCGTTGGTACGATGTATTCCTGTTTATCCCCTTTTTCCGATGGTTACGAATTATCCCGACGCTGATCCGTTTACACCAGGCGAAATTGATTAATTTAAACACGATCCGCGAGCAAACGATCCGCGGTTTCGTGGCCACGATTTCCGAGGAAATCACCGAGAGTATCGTGATCCGGGTTCTCAATCAAATTCAGGGATACGTGAGACGGGGAGAGGTGCGGAATTTCCTAATTCGCCAGAAAAATCGGGAGTTTGTCGATCTTAACGATACGAACGAGATCGCCGAGATCGTGAAATTAGTCATTACCGTGATGGTAGACAAAGTGTTACCGCGAATTCAACCGGAAGCGGAAGCGTTGATCAAGTACAATATCGACAAGGCTCTCGCGTCCACTCCCGCCTATCAAAGCCTCCAGAATTTACCGGGAATGAAAGATCTAGAGACCCGATTGAGCGATCGGGTTTCCCGTCAACTCTATCAAGCGTTTATCGACGTATCCCGCGAGTTATCCCGAGAGGATAAAGCCGCCGAACAATTAATCGAGAAGTTAACCGAACGTTTCACGCGGGAAATGGGAACCGAGTTACAGACCCGCAACAGTATCGATCGACTGGAGAATTTAATCATCGCGTTACTCGAAGAGATCAAGTTAAATTACGTTCGGCAGATTACCGACGAGGATATCGAGGTGATACTCGAACAAACTCGCGAGTTACGCCGCAATCAAACGAACACTCCCCGACTAGAACCCGTTCGTTACCGTCGCGAATAGCCGGGATAGGGAGATGGGGAAATTTTTTGCCTTAAAGGGGAAGGGCAAAAGGAAAAAGAGCTTTCTTAATCCTTTCACCTTTACCCTCCCTCACCTCCTGCCTTCTAACTCCTAACTTCTAACTCGTGAAAGATTATGCTTGTCAAAATCGCTTTAGGTTTACTGTGGCTTAGTTTCGCCGTTTACGCGTTTTTTCTCGCCCCACCGGATCGGCCCGATACGCTCGATTTGATTATCGATCTCTCGACGGGGAAATGGCGGGGAATCAACCCGTTAATTATCACCCTTTTTAACCTGATGGGAATCTGGCCGATCCTCTACACGAGTGTGATGCTCGTGGACGGTCGCGCGCGAAAGATTCCCGCCTGGCCGTTCGCGCTCGGTTCCTTCGCGGTCGGCGCGTTCGCGATTTTACCCTATCTCGTTTTCCGTCAACCGGAGGGCGATTTTACCGGCGAGAAAAATTGGATTCTGAAAGTGTGGGATTCGCGCTTTGTCGGGGCGATCGCTTTTCTCGGCGCGTCGGCTCTCTTCGCTTATGGACTGATCGCGGGAGATTGGACGGATTTCGGACAGCAATGGCGATCGAGCCGCTTTATTAACGTGATGAGCCTGGATTTTTGTTTATTAACCCTGTTATTCCCGATATTCCTGCGGGACGATCTCGATCGACGGGGGATCGACAATCCCTTTCTGTTCTGGTCGGTTTCCCTGGTTCCCGTCCTCGGGCCGGCCCTTTACGCGATCGCCCGTCCGCCCCTGCCGGACAAACTTAATCAAACATAACGTTAATCTTCATAAATTTTTCCTGGGTTAGCCGGGAGAAAATTGCTAGAATTTTCCCAAAAAATGACTAGAACTTTTTCGTTTACGATTCTACCTATGTCATACAAGAAATACATCTCTCTTTTCGGTCTGGCCTTGCTCGCGAGCCTAGCTCTCCCGACGATCGAGATCGCCGGCCGCGCGCGACCCGATCGAGCCATCGCCCAATCCGCGCCGGCGGAAACCTTCCCGGTACCGACCGCCGTTCCCGCGGACACCAAGCTGTCGATCGACGGTTCCGCGAGCATGAAAAACATCAATAAAGCCCTCGGGGAAGACTTCCAGAAAGCTTTTCCGGGATCGATCGTGACCGCCGACTACGGTGGCACCCAATCGGCTTTAAAAGCGGTCGAGGAGGGGAAAATCGACCTCGCGGCGATCGGCCGGAATCTCACCGAGGCGGAAAAAGCCAAGGGACTCAAGGAAGTAACCATCACCCGCAACAAGATCGCCCTGATCGCCTCGCCCGATAACCCCTTCGCGGGCAGTCTGACGATCGACCAATTCGCGGACATCTTCCACGGGAAACTCACCGATTGGGTGAAAGTGGGCGGGCCCGCGGGGACGATCGTGTTCGTCGATCGACCCGCGACCAGCGATACCCGTTCCGCGTTCGAGAATTACCCGGTTTTTCAGAAAGAACCCTTTAAAACGGGAAGCAACGCCGTAACCGTCGAGGCGGACACGATCGAGGCCGTCAGCGAGAAATTAGACAAAAACGCGATCGGTTACGCCATCGTCGATCAGGTGGAGAACAACCCGAAAGTCAAAGTTCTCCAGATGCACGACACCCTACCGAGCGACCCGAAATATCCTTTCTCCCAGGCGCTCGTGTACGTCTACAAGGGGCCGAACCCTAGCGCGGCGGTGAAAGCCTTCCTCGGATTCGCGACCGCCCCCGATCGACAGGCGGCGATCGAGACCGCCCGGAAAGCCGACGCGGGCGTTGTCATCCCTCCCGCGACAGATCCCTCTCCCGCCGCCTCCCCCGAAACCACCGCTCAAGTTCCCCCCCCTCCCGCCGGGGAACCGCCGCAACAGACCCCTCCCACTTGGCTCTGGTGGTTGTTACCCCTGGGCGCGCTGATCGCGTTACCGTTCCTCCTCAAAGGTGGCAAGGGCGCGCCGGCGGAGGAAGCCGCGGTGACTCCCGTTCCTCCCGGCGTGGAACCGGTCCCGCCGATCGTCCCCCCCCCGATCGCCAAAACCGGCCGGATTATTCTCGTGCCGCGCGACTGTCGGGATGCCTACGCGTATTGGGAAGTGAGCGACGAGGAGAAAAATGACCTACGCCGTCAGGGGGGCGAGAAATTAGCCCTACGCGTCTACGATGTCACCGATATCGACCTCGATAAACAACCCGCGCGCGATATGCGGGAATACGACTGCCGCGAACTCGATCGGGATCGGCACGTACCCATCCCCCTCGACGATCGCGACTATCTGGCCGAACTCGGTTACGTCACCCCGGAAGGGAATTGGTTGAAACTGGTTCGATCGGAACCCGTTCGCGTCCCGGCCTGTTCCCCCGCGAACGAACTGTTAACCAACGCTAGGGAAACGCTCGCGGACGTTGGAGAAAATCTTTCCGGTGGCGCGGCGACGGCCCTGGCCGGGGTGACGGCGATGGCGGCCGGCGCGGCGGCGGCGGTACACGGTCTCGTCAATCGCGAGGACGAGGAAATCGAAACCCCGGTGGATGATTTCCCGGCACGAGAGATAGGAAGCCGGATCGTTCTCGTTCCCCGCGATAGTCAGGAAGCTTACGCCTATTGGGAGTTGACCGAGGCGGACAAGGCGACGGCCGCGGATCAGAATTTAGTTTTGCGGGTATACGATGTGACGGATATCGATCTCGATGTCCGGCCCGCCCACGACGTACAGGAGTACGATGTTCTCGAATCCGACCGCGATCGCCACGTTCCCATCGCGACGGACGATCGGGATTATCTGGCCGAGATCGGTTATTTTACCGAGGACGGGAATTGGTCGTCGATCGCTCGCTCGAAACACGTTCGCGTCCCGGCCGCCGGTTCCGGATTACTGGAGAACGCGGGAGAAACCGTTTCTAATGTCACCGAAAA
>NZ_JBAFSM010000032.1:0-60176 GCF_036688125.1 Pannus brasiliensis CCIBt3594
CAGGAGTCAGGAGTCAGGAGTCAGGAGGCAGGAGTCAGGAGTCAGGAGTCAGGAGGGAAAAATACCATTACGATCTCCCCATCTCCCTATCTTCCCACCCCAAAATTTTTCCCTCTCGTCTGGCTTGTAACCCGCTGGTTTCCGGTCAGGAAAGACTCCAAAGACTTCTGACCAAACAGTAGGCTCTTTCGTCGCCTTCCTGACTGGCGGGATCGGAATTTTCCGTATTCCCTACCGTGATGTAATCGCAGATCTCCCAGCCGGTTCGCCGGAGAATTCGCTGTAGTCCCGTGTTGGAAAAGATCCAGTAATTTGTCGAGTCGTTATTCGCCTCTAGAGGGTCGAGTAAATACGCCACGGGAAGCGGGGAAAGATCGACCCGATCGGGGCGATTTTCTCGCGCGCTAAACTTGGTCACTCGGGTACTGATCAAGCAGTATCGGGTGGATTTCGCTAGGGTTTCGAGGACGTAATAGGGATTTTTCAGGTGATATAAAATACCCAAAAAAATGATCAGTCCGTATTTTTTTTCGGGGAGGACGAATTGAGAGTCGAGATCCATTTCCTCGATTTCCACGGAAGAGGATAGGGATTCTTTTAGGAGTCGGATTCCCCGCATAAAATTCAGGTTCGTGGGCGGGAAGTCGATCGCCCGGACGTTACACCCGAGGGATTCGAGGAAAAACGCCATATCCCCGTCGGCGCAACCGATATCGAGGACGGGTTTCCCGTCGATCAGATCGAGCGGAAAACGATTTTTACCGTGTAATAAAAGTTCGAGAATATCGAATGCGGTTAAGGTGTTATATCGATACCACTCGAAATCGGCGGGTGCGAGTTGTTCGCGAAGATCGTCGAGCTTCGATCGAAATTCCCGCGCTCGGGATTTCATCGAACTAATATCGAGCATTCGCGGTCCCACCTCTTTCAGTTCGGGATATTGTGACGAAAGACTCTCTAATTTCTCGTGAATCGCGCCTCGCTCTTGAATTAGCTGTTCTTTCTCGTGTTTCAAGCTCGCCACGTAGTCTTTTAGGGAATCGCGTTCCTCGATCAGGATCTCCCGCTCGCGCACTAGCCGGGGATATTTCCAGAATTTAACATACTTTCTTAGGTTCATCGATCGATACTATTTGATAGCAATAAGAGTAAATTTAGGAAAGAAACGATTTTTTAATTCGGATCTCCCGTTCGGATTTTATTATACCGCTCGGTCGATCGAACGTCAAGAAATCGAAAGAATTTAGGCTGGTAATTCCTTCGCTTATCCTGGCGATTTGATAACTTTAAAGTATTTCGGTTCGCCCCAACAATGCGGACAGTGTTCGATCCGGACGGTCGGGGCGGGATCGCAAGGAAATCTATCGGTTAGAAAATGAAAGTCTAGGGGGAAATAAATAAAATAAGACGTGTTTCGATCGATATGGCAGATCTTTCTCTTTCGTAAAAATTGTAAAAGCTCATGGTGTTTTAGAAAATGAGAGGAATAATCCCGATAGTTGTGATACGTCACCAGTACGGGAGGTCTATTATCCGTCGATAAAATATTTCTCCATAGTAAAGACTGTTCGACGCTCAGAGTCAACCCTAACCAAAGGATGAGCGCTCCCCAGCAATAACGAGAGCGAGAATTAACTCGGTGGTTTCTCACCACGAGAGGAAAGGACGCGACGAAAAGGTAAATGGGGATAATGTAATAGCGATCGGAGTTTCCGGGGGATAGGGAAATAAACAATAAGCAGGATAGAGTGTACAGGTAACAAAATACGTCCATCTGTAATTTGTCGGCATCGAGTTTGTTCGCTAATTTTTGAAATCCTCGGATGATAAAAATAGCGATAAGCCCTCCCCACACTATTTCTAACCAGCGTGACTCGACCGCGGTTAATAGATAAGAAGATAATCTCTCGATGACTACTATTCCCGAAATCGTTCCGAAAAAGCTCCAGGAATGCCCGGCGAAAAATTTTCCCCCGAGAAACCCTAGAACGCCGAGAGAGAAAAGGCAAGCGATCCCGTACAATAGTTTCAAATACTTAGAGTTTATACTATCTAGCCCGTGAACGATTTGAAATCTTGTCTTTAGGAAAAACAGGTCGATCGTCACGAGGATTACAAGGGTAGTTATTAATAAAGCGTATCGATACTCTTGAAAAAATTCATCAGCGATCGAGGGCTTTACCAGGTAAATTATCGCCACCCATCCTGACGATAAAACGGATAAGTATAAAAGCTCGATCGTGTTTTTGTTACAATAGCGAAGGTGGAGAAGCAGTGCGGCTAACGCTAATCCCAGAGATTCAAAAATAAAAATGAAATGATTGATTGTCCCGATCGATGTGATCGTTAAAAACAAGAATACATCGATAAATTCGAGCCTGTAACCTTTTAAATGCTTCAGTAATATTGAAAATTTTATCGATAGAAAAAATCCTTGTAAGGCGCAGACTTCCCAAGCGATCCGGGGGAAAAGTAAAAGAGAAGAACCAGAAATCAGCAAGGCTAAATAGATAAAAATCGATTTTTTGTCGATATATTTATAGAAACTCCCGAGAACAATTAAAAAACCTAAAAAATTCAAAAAAACCCCGACGAAGCGTAAGGTAAAAAGATGAACTCCTGCCCCTCGAAATCCGAGAGAGACTAACCAACTATAGAAAGAGCTAGTATAAGTATTTACCCCGTGAATCGTGCGAGTTCCGTTATAAATAATGCTGTTAGCGTTCAAACCGACCCAAGCTTCATCCGCGTGTAATCCGGGGAAGGAGGAGAGGTTAACGGTCATTACCAAAAGTAGGTATCCCGAGAGAGCGATCGCGAAGAGTAGAGGGAATAACGTAACTTTTTTCATGATCGATCGTGATAAGAAAGATAGTTTTATTCACCTTTTTCTTGTAAGTATTTATTGATATGATAATCGGGGTTAACCGTACAGGGAGACGGGCGTTTGTACACGCAAGCGCCCCCGAAACACTTTTCGAGCCGATACCCTTCTAGATCCGGGGTTTCTTGATTAAAGACTAGATAATTAAAGTGCGATTTTAGTTCCCCGATTTCCCGGTCATCTTTCACGAAATAAATCGGGACATCTTGATGTAAGTGAGCGTATCCCCCGGTATATTGCCAGGCGATCCCTCTTACTCCCACGCCACACAGGTCTTTCTCGGTACTTAAATACTGATAGGCTTGTAATTGTCCGCCGTGCGTTTGCCAGTGAGTGAAGCCGAGTTTCTGCCAGGGTGGATCGAAGCTAAAAGCTCGATCGGTATAAAAACGGCCGGAGAGCATCCAGGATAGAAGCATCCAAACGAGCAAACCGCTCACGATCGAAATACTTTTCCCCCTGGTAAAACGCCGCGTCAACGAGATCCGCGACACGAGATCCGCGGTTCCCAAGCCGGCTAAAATTAGGATGAGCGGCAACGCGGGAAAGATGTACCGATATTCTTTGTGGCCTAAAAAGCTGTGAGAGACGATAATAACGAGGGCGAGAGCGGCTAGAATCCAATGGCGGCGGGCGCCGAGCGCGCAGAATACGACTACGGGAACGATCCACCACGACCAATTCATCGCTAACCACGCGAAATATTGATGCCAGGGAGATACGCCAAAGCTATTAAATTTTCCCGCGAAAAGATTAATCCAGATCAGTTTCCAGATGGATTGGAAGGGGGAAGACAAGGTAAACGTGTCTAAGATTCCCCCGAGTAAAACCGGGCCGATAAAGCCGAGAATTACGGGGGGTAACTCTTTAAAATTTCTTTTTCTAAACTGATAGACGATCGCCAGGAAAATCGCGGGTAATAAATGAAATCGGAGATAGGCCGTGAATCCGTAGAGAAAACCCGTCCAATACAGGCGGCCGCGCGAGGGATGGGACGGCCCGTAGCATCCGAAATAAATCGCCACCAGCAGGGAATAAGCGGCGATCACTTCGGTGAAAGCTTTGGGCGCGAAATAGATTAATTCAAACCAGATCGCGCAAACACCGCCCGTTATGATAGCGCTCGCTAAACCGCTCGTTGCATAGCCGATCGAGAAGCCGATCCAGACAGGAATTAACGATAATAAACAGAGAAAAACGGTCACTCCCGCGAGATAACCGCTCGATCCATCGGAAAAAAACGAGGTTACTTTCATAATCCCGCCGAGAATCCCCGGAAATAACCAAGAACGGATACCGTCTCGAAAATCCCAGGGAATCATCCCGTTACCGAAAGCTAGTCTATGTCCCTGTTCCAAGGTTTGAAAGATTTCATCCGGCCAGAAAATGTTCGGATAGGAGAAAGCGGCGAACAGGCGTAATGATAGAGCCACAACCAATAGAAAAGCCAAGCAGGCGCGAGGAAGCGTTAACAGGCGGGTCATATTAGGGGTAATTTTGCAATTAAGGTTTAATATAGAGTCAATTTTCCGAGAAATCGGGATTTTCTAACGACAATGAATCCGGTTCTCCTCGGAATGAATCCGCGGGGCTAATCTTAGATATATGTGTTTATAAGATAAATTTATATTCGTACCCCCGGATAAATTAAACTGTGTTCTAGCATATTTAAGAGGTTGGTGTCAATCTTTTCGGTTTTCGCTATCGATCGACAGGACGCGGGAACTCTCGCGGTTCGATCGGGTCTCATCGAACGGAGCCGATCGCCCGAGCCGGACTATGCGGTTTTTCAGGAGGGGAAAAAGTCGATCGATCTCGCCCGGAAAGAAGCGATCCGTCCCGAAATAGCGAATGAACCTCTAGGGAAGGAGATTCCTACTTTCGGGCGCGATGTATGGTACAACCGAAAGAATAGTCACGGTCCGATCGACGATTTTCTCGCGGGTCAACGGGAGGTAATGTCTGAAAATCCATTCTAATACCGGGAAACGCTCGTTAGAATAAATCCCGATCGGATACTGTTTTTACAATAAGCGTAAATGATAGAAAAAAATATCCCGTTAAAAATTTTATCGAGATTCGATCGAAAAATCGGGTTCGGTATCGTTATTACTTTGATCGGTTTTCTCTTACGGTTCTATCACTATGATTCCCTGCCTCCCTATAACTGGACGCAGGATGAATTCGCCTTCGCCTGGAGTGGCATGAGCTTGATTCAAGAAGGCGTTCCTACCAGTTGGTCTTTTCTCAGTCCCACCGACGATTTTATCGTCACGGTTTGGGAGAAGACCGCGGTTCGTTATCGTTTGGTCACCCCTTGGTTCGATCATCCCCCCTTGTTCGGATTGATCGTGGGAATGACGGCGATTTTAGGGGGGGCGAGAGAATTTTTCGATTGTACCCTATCGGTGATCCGTATCCCTTCCCTCTTTTTCGGTACGCTCTCGATTTTCCTGCTCTATCTCGTGGCGTTACGGTTGACGAACGCGGGAACCGCCTCGATCGCCTCGCTAATTTTCGCCACGAACCCGAATACGGTTTTCCTCTCTCGTTTAACGGTTAGCGAGAATTTTTTAGCCTGTATTAGTTTAGCGGTCGTCCTGTTATTCCTTCACTATCGGGAAAGCGATCGAACTAAATATTTATATATAGCGATCGTCCTGGCTGGTATGGCGATTCTAGCGAAAGTAACCGGGATCTATATCATCGCTTCCCTCGTCGCCTGGTTACTATTCCAGCATAAATGGAAAGAAAGTTTGTTCGCGGTGGGTGGGGCGATCGCTTCTTTCGCTCTCTATTACCTATACGGTTGGATATACGATTTTCAATGGTTTCTGACAACCCTACAAGAGCATAAAAATCGATTTACCGATTTCGCCATGTTAAAAAATCTCGTTTTACCGACCGTATTTTTCGAGGACGGTTGGTTAATTTTTAGCTGGTTAACCCTATTACTCGTCGCGCGATCGCCGTTAAAACCGTTCTTTCTACAGATCCTTCTTTTTCCGATACTTATTTACACGGTGTTACTCATTTTTTCGGGAGCGCAAAGCCACTATTACGCTTGGTACACGATTCCTTACTATCCTTTTCTTTTTCTCGTTCTAGCGATCTTTTTCGATAGGTTTCGTGAAGATCCCGATTTTATTGCCGCTTGCACGATTTTTGTATTTTTAGTTGTCTGGTCGATTAATCTCAATCTTAAGGATTGGATTTTTAGCTCTCCTTACGGGAAACCATACTTTATTCTAGGAACCTCGATTCTTTTAGGAGGATTTTTCTTCAATGATTTAACCGCTCGAAAAATTAAGTTTTTAACGAACTTCTCCCGAGTCATGCCGATCCTCGTTTTCGCGGGTTTGTTGGCGGGTAACGTGAATCTTATCCTTACTTACAAGCCGATGTAGTTCGCTTCGCTTCGGCGAGATAAACAACGGCGCGCGGATTCGGATGCTAATCGATCGTCGAAATCGAACCTCTGAAAATTAACGGTTTCCCCTAGATAAATGTATGATGAAGCTATACAAACGAATACCGATCGAGAATCCTTTCTTCTGGGCGATCTTTTATTTTATCGGGTTAGGAATTCTTTCGATCATCTTAGGACAGGATGTGAGTTGGGATCTCCGAAACTACCATTTTTATAATCCCTATATGCTGTTGACGGGACGATTTAAATACGATATCCTACCCGCGCAGATTCAAACGTTTTTCAATCCCCTCCTTGATGTGCCTTTTTTTGTGGCGATTTACTATCTAAAACTTCCGCCGATCGCCGTGGGTTTCTTACTAGGAGGATTTCACGGATTAAATCAGTTGTTCGTCCATCTTTTAACCTATCGATCGCTGGGAAAACTCTCGGAAAACGTTAAGATAAATTTAAGTGTACTGGCGGCTATCACGAGCGTTTTCGGTGCCGCTTATCTCTCGGAACTAGGAACCAGTATCGGCGATAATACGACCAGTGTATTCATTCTAGCGGGATTATTTTTGATCGTCGATCGACTATCGCGAGAGGGACGAATTCCCGAGCGAACCGTAATGCTCGCCGGATTATTACTAGGATTAGGAGCGGGATTTAAACTCACGAACGCGCTGTATAGTATTAGCCTACTGGTGGCGATGATGTTCCTCCCGAACTCTTGGAAAGATAAATTCCGAAACCTAATCCTGGTAATTCCCGCGATGGCGATCGGGGTGAGCGTGACCGCGGGTTATTGGATTTTCTTGATGTGGACACAATTCGCCAGTCCACTTTTTCCGTTTTATAATAAATTTTTTAAATCGCCTTATATTGAAACGGATTATAGTTTTAGCGGGATTAAATATCTTCCGAAAGACCTCTGGCAGTGGCTCTTTTATCCTCTCTATTTCGTGCGGAGACAGACGTTAGTTTCCGAGGTTCCCTTTCAGGATAGCCGATTAGCGATCGCCTATCTGTTGAGCGTTATCGTTATCGGGGTGATGCTCTATCGGTACATCACCAAGCGACCGACGGATAACGATCTCGTTCGCGTTCCGGTTCTCCAATTTTTACTACCCTTTTCAGTTACCGCTTATCTCCTCTGGATGGCTCAATTCGGCATCTATCGCTATCTAATGGTTGTAGAACTGCTCACTCCAGTTCTCATCCTTTTATGCGTCGCGTATCTATACCCGCGTCGGCAACCCGCGCTCATCGTGACTGTCGCTCTATTCGCATTAATTCTGGTTACGGTTAAACCGATGGATTGGTGGCGATCGGGGTGGTCGCTTAATTATTTTGACATCGATCGTCAGGCATTACAAGGGTATGAAAATTCCACGATCATTCTCTGGGGGGATGAACCGACATCTTATATCGTTCCTCACTTTCCCGCGTCCGCTCGTTTCGTCCGACTCAAGGGAAATACGGGAGTGAGCGAGGGAACTTTGATGAGAAAAAACGCGAGAACTTTTATCGGGAACACCCCGGAAAATTCTCTGTATATCCTTCAGACCGATTTTAATAAAAAAGCTCCCGACATTCATGAAGATCTCGCCAAGGAAAACCTAGCGATCGATCTCGCGAACTGCCGACCGTTCCCGACAAAAATCGACAAGTTTAATATCTGCTCGCTGAAAAAAACACAATAATTTTTACGAGATACTTCCGGACAATTCCAGCCTTTTTCATCGAACCAAAGTCTTAGCGATCGCCCGTTTGAAAAAAATTTACCGAAAACCTAGCTCGGGAAAAATTTTGACCCGACTCGCGGGTTATTCGCTTTGAGACGGGAGCGACGCGTTGAAAGTTAGCCCGCGGTCGATTTTCTCGGAACGATCGAGCGGGCTTATCGTCGGTAGTCGATCGAGGAGCACTTCGATCGCTCGATTCCCTTTCCCGATATCTCGTCCGCGAGAAGGTTCTTGTGTTTTCCCGCGGGACATGATAGAAAATTTAACAAGTTTCTAGGGTCGGATCATGGCATTTCTCAAGCGTTGGCCGCTCTCTCATCCCCTATTTTGGGCGATCGTTTATTTTATCGGGTTGGGTAGTTTATCCGTTATCTTGGGGCAAGATGTCAGTTGGGATTTACGGAACTATCATTTTTATAACCCCTATATGCTGTTGACCGGGCGCGTGAACTATGATATATTGCCCGCCCAGATTCAAACCTTCTTTAATCCTTTACTCGATACTCCCTTTTTCGTCGCGATTTATTATCTCAAATTCCCGCCGGTGGTCGTGGGTTTTCTCCTCGGAGGATTTCACGGACTCAATCAATGGTTCGTTCATCTGATCGCCTATCATTCCCTTTATAAAGTTTCAGAAATTTATCGATTGACGCTCAGTATTCTCGCCGCTATCACCAGTATTATCGGGGCGGCCTATCTATCGGAGTTAGGCACGAGTATCGGGGACAGTACCAGCAGTGTTTTCATTCTCGCGGGGCTATTTCTCATTATTTACTCTCTCTCGCAATCCAGTACGGTGTCGCCGAAAATAATCATGTTAACGGGAGTGATTTTCGGATTGGCGACGGGCTTAAAATTAACGACCGCTCTCTATAGTATCTCTCTACTCGTGGCGATTAACTTCTTGCCGAATTCTTTTCGGGAGAAAATTCGGAATCTAGCGATTATAATTCCCTCGATGATGGCAGGGTTTTCTCTGACGATGGGATACTGGATCGTTCTCATGTGGTCGAATTTTTCCAATCCCGTTTTTCCTTTCTTTAATAAAATATTTCGATCTCCCTATATTGAAACCGATTTCAATTTTCAAGATTTACGCTTTTTACCGAAAGACATCTGGCAGTTTTTATTTTATCCTTTTTATTTCTGGCACGAACCACCTTTAACGGCCGAGCTTTCGTTTAGAGAGACCCGCTTTGCCATCGCCTATATTTTAATCTGTATTACGATCGGGGCGCTCGTTTATCGTCAAGTTAACGGTCGATCGCCTTCTTCGACGAACGAGGTTATTCATGTACCGATCTTGTTTTTTCTACTTCCCTTTTATCTCGCCGCTTACGGGATCTGGGTAAAAAACTTTTCCATCTATCGCTACCTACTGGTATTAGAGTTAATCACTCCCGTTTTATTCTTTCTCATCATCGCTTATCTCTGCCCTCATCGCAAATCGGTATTCATAGTAACCGTGGCGATCTTTTCCCTCGTTGCCGTAACCGTCAGACCTCTAGATTGGTGGCGGATCGATTGGTCGGAAAACTATTTTCATATCGATAAACAAGCCCTAGTTAAGTACGAGAATGACGTGATAGTTTTCTGGGGAGGTGAACCGACGGCCTACGTTGTCCCCTACTTTCCCGCTACCACTCGTTTCGTTCGTATCACGGGAAATTTCGGATTGAGTCCCCATACTCTGATGAGCAAAAGAGCGAGCGAGATCCTGAAAAAGACCCCTGAAAAATCGTTGTATTTATTAGAGGTCAACTTTGAACGAGAGTCGCGGGAGAAGGAGAGCGCGAAAAAAACGGATCTGGCCGTCCATAATCTGAAGATCGATCGCTCTCGATGCGAACCGTTTATAACGGCGATCGAGAAATACTCCCTCTGTCCTCTCGTGAGAGACGGGAGGTAAGCGATCGCTTTCCCTTATCTAGCGAAATAACACCGAATAATCACCATCGCTCTCGCGAAGACCAATGTAATCTCTGTTCTCTGAAAAAAATACAATAATTTTTATGAGATACTTCTTGACAGTTAACTACAATTCTGCATCGTTGATCGAGCGTTTACTCGCTTCACTGCCGGCAGAAAACTCCTGTTTGATTATTGTCAATAATTCGCCCGAAGACAAACAAATTCAACAATTACAGGGCGATCGAGTGAAGTTAATCGAGTCGAAAGCGAATCTAGGATTCGGAAAAGCCTGTAATTTAGGGTTACAGTGGGTGTATCGAAACGATCCGACCGCGATCGTTTGGTTAATTAATCCCGATGCCTATTTACTCCCCGATTCGGTAGTCAATGCCGAGCGATTTTTTGCCGATTGTCCGGAGGTATCGATCGCCGGGACGGAAATCTACGAACCCGACGGAAAAATCTGGTTCGGGTGGGGAAAATTCAACCCGAAAATCGGCACGATTAACGTGGTGGAAGAGTCCCTAGATTACGGGGATAAACCCTATCGAGTTCCCGATTGGGTGACGGGATGTAGTTTATTGATTAATCTCGCGCGTTTCTCCTCCTGTCCCGCTTTCGATGACGATTATTTTCTCTACTACGAGGATTTCGATCTATCGAGAAGATACGCGAATCAAGGTCATCTCGTCGTGGTAACGAATCGGATCAAAATTATTCACGAACCCTCGTCGATCACCCTGCGCTACGGTTATCTCCGTCTCACCCACAATATTTATAGTTACCTTCTCAGTTTGGAAAAACATACGAATTCCCGAATCCTCTACTATCGATTCTTTCGGATGATTTTGATGGCTGTATTGATTCTTCCATTCCGTCCGAAATTCTCGCTGGCAAAACTGGAAGGATTGAAAATGTATAGTTCGCGAATTCTCGATAAATTACGTTCCCCGATCGATCCCGAAAATGTTAAAAATTTTAGTTGATGGAACCCCGATCCGTCCGAACCCTAGCGGGATCGGCCTGTACGCTTACCAATTGATCGAGGAACTGTACCGCTTACAGGAATCGGAAAACTTTCAACTCTCGATCGCTTTCCAACCCTCGGTTAAAAACTGGCTAAAAAGAAACCTATCTACCCCGGAGAAACTAACCCGTTATCCCGACGTAAAATGTCTACCCTTCCCCGTCAGTATCACCGATCTCCTGACGCGATACCCGAATCCTTTCCTCTCCTATCTAGACTCTTTTCTCGATTCCCCCGATATTCTCCACGGACTCGATCACGTCGTTTTCCCCTGTCGCGGTAGTCGGAAAGTGATGACGGTTCACGATGTCACTTTTATCAAATACCCGGAATTCGTCACCTCGATCGTGAAAACCTACACGGAACGAATTCAACGCTGTTTAAAATGGACGGATTTAATCATCGCCAACTCGGAAAGTACCAAGCGCGATATTATCGAGTATTTCGGGGTGAAAGAAGAATCGATTCACGTTACCTACCTCGCGAGTCGCTATTCGAGTTTACCCGATTCGATTGCCTCTCCCGTTCTCCCTTTCGACACCCCCTATATTCTCTTCGTCAGTACCCTGGAACCGAGGAAGAATTTAGTCAATCTCATCGAGGCTTTCGACTATCTCAAAAACGAATATAAACTCGATCACCGATTACTGCTGATCGGTAAAAAAGGGTGGCAATACGAACCCGTCTTCGAGAAGATCGATCGATCTCCTTTTCGAGACAGTATCCATCATCTCGATTATATTCAAGATGAGCTAATCCCGTATTATTATCAAAAAGCCGATGTTTTTGTCTATCCTTCCTTTTACGAGGGATTCGGTTTACCCGTCCTCGAAGCGATGACTCTCGGTTGTCCCGTCGTTACCTCTCGTACTTCCTCCCTTCCCGAAGTCGCGGGAGACGCGGCGATTTTCGTCAACCCCCGCGATAGTTTAGACATTGCCGGGGGAATCTGGAAGGTAATTTCCGATCCCGAAAACCGGCAAGATCTCATCGCCAAAGGCAAACAACAAGCGCGAGAATTTTCCTGGGAGAAAACCGCGAGGGAAACACTGGTAGCCTATCGATCGATCCTCTAAAATAACGTCTATGAATTCTCCCTTACTCATCAATCTCTCTTTTCTCGGAACGAAAGACACGGGACTTACCACCTACGCGAAAAACCTCGTCCCGTCGCTACAAAGTTTAGATCCCCTGCTATTAACCTCGAATTCCGTGGCAAACGCGAGAGTTCATCCCACCCCCGCGAATCTTACCCAGGAAAACGGAACGCGGGGAAATCTCCGGCGCCTGCTGTGGACACAAACCGAACTACCTCGGCTGTATCGAGAGCAAAATTCTTCCCTGATTTTCTCGCCAATCCCCGAAGCGCCGATTTTTCGCGATTGTCGTTCCGTGGTGACGGTTCACGATTTAATTCCCCTACGATTCCCCAAATTATCGCCATTAACCCTCTATAATCGCTATTATATACCGCTCGCGCTTCAGCGAGCCGAGCATATTATCGCGAATTCCGAGGCAACGGCGCGGGATGTTCATGAATTTTTTCAAATTTATCTTGACAAAATTACGGTTGTCTACTGCGGGTACGATCGAGCGAACTTCCGTCCCCTAAACCTTCCCGTTTCACCGTATTTTCTCTATATCGGTCGTTACGACCCTCACAAGAATCTTTCCCGTCTTTTACAGGCGTTCGCGGCGATTCCCGACGATTATCAACTTTATCTTGTCGGCAAGTTCGATCCCCGCTTTACCCCGTCCTTACAACAGCAAGCCGAAGAATTAGGAATCTCCCCGCGGGTGAAATTTGTCGATTACGTCCCCTACGAAGAGTTACCGATTCTCCTCAATCAAGCTCTAGCTTTAGTGTATCCCTCTCTCTGGGAGGGTTTCGGATTGCCGGTACTGGAAGCGATCGCCTGCGGGACTCCCGTAATCACCTCGAATCTGTCCTCTTTACCCGAAGTGGCGGGAGAAGCGGCGATTTATGTAGATCCCTACAAGGTTTCGGAGATTAGCGAGGCGATGCGTCAGATCGCGGGCAATTCGGCCGTTCGATCGAACCTCCGGGATCTCGGCTTACAGCGAGCGAGTCAGTTTGGTCGCGAGAAAGCGGGAGAGGAAGTGATCGAGGTTTTACAGCGGTTTTTGTAGATTTTATAGGAAATTAACCGTCCAATTCACGGTAATGTCTCGATTTTCTCGACGATCTGACGGGAAATGAAGGGGATCAGCGATCGATCCTGGCTGATCTCTTTCCCCTCGGTGAAAACGACGAGTAGATACGGGGAGCGATCGGGAATCTCGATATAGGCGGAATCGTGGCGTACTTGACTCGTCCACCCCGCTTTCGACCATAATTGAGCGCTCGCGGGCAATCCCTCGCCGATAAATCCCGATACTTGAGTTTCGTCCCCCTGACTCGTCCAATCCGACGGGTTTAAACTCCGTTTCATCAGGGACATCATCGCTTGAGAACGCTGGGAGGAAACCGCGATCCCGCCGATAATCGTGTGAATCAGACGCGCCACGGCATCCGTCGTCAACATATTGCGATTTTCCCGTAATTCTCCGAGAAACGCCCGCTCTCTTCCGTAGGGTCCATCGCACCACGTTTTCTGATTGACGTTAATCGCTTCCAGTTCTTCCCATCCGAGGGATTTAAAATAGCGGTTAACGATGTTGCGTTGCTGTTTCCACGTCTCGAAGGGGCCCGGGGGAATGTCCGGGCCGCTGGTGGTTCCGGAGAGGACATCGACGACTAAACCGGTCGCGTCGTTACTCGAATCGACGATCATATCGCGCGCGGCGCGGTTTAATTCCTCGTTTTCGGGAATCATGCCGCTTTCTAGCCATTCCTGGAGCGCGACCAGATAGAATAATTTGACGATACTCGCCGGATAAATTCGATCGTTCCCGCGATAGTTGAAACCCCGCGGCGCGTGTTTCCAGAATTCCTCGTGAGAGATCGCGCCCCCGGTATTGACCATGACCGGCGGATCGTAGACGATCCAGGTTAGCGCGATCTGTTCGCGGCCGAGTTGGGGAAACGCTTGATAGGTCGCGTCTAGAACGGATGTACCGATAGCTTGCAGTTGGTCGTCGAAACGGAAAAAGGTCATGGAGTCGGGGAACGAGGTGAGAATGAGGGGGTTTCGCGGGGAATCGATCGAGTCTCCCTTGCTATTGTACGGTAGAACCGGCGCGGTCCGCGGGGAGATGGAGAGACGGGGAAATTTCGGGAAATTAATCTTTATAGATGCTTTGATGGATTTTAATTGCTTACGAAATCTCCGTTTTTAATCGTCGTGGTGAATTTTGCTAGAATTGTCGATAAACCCTCGATCGAGTAATTTTTTATGACCTCTATCGCGTTTAAAGAATTATCGGAAATCGTCTTCAAGGCTGAAGATCCGGAAGAACGGCTCTTGATTTCGGGTGTAAGTTGGCAACAGTACGAAGCTTTACTGGCGTATTGGGGAGATGATGCCCCCTATCGTATCGCCTATTTAGAGGGAGTGTTAGAGATTATGTCACCGAGTCGCCGTCATGAACTGGACAAAAAAAATATCGCTCGATTAGTAGAGGTTTATTTAGAAGAGGCGGAAATTAATTTTTGGGCATTAGGTTCTACTACCTTACGGAAAGAGGAACGATCGACGGGAAAAGAACCCGATGAGTGTTTCTGTATCGGCACGGATAAAGAATTTCCCGATCTGGCGATCGAGATCGTTTTAACTAGCGGTGGAATCGATGCTCTGGAAATATATAAAGGCTTGGGAGTCCCGGAAGTTTGGTTCTGGGAAAACGGAAGATTGAAAATTTATTATTTACAGGAGAATGGAGAATACGCGCTCGTTCCTAAGAGCGTTATCTTACCCGATTTAGATGTAGAACTTCTATCGGCATACGTCAACCACACGAATCCCCTACTCGCGCTGAAAGAATTCCGTTCCCGCTCACAACACGTTTTAAAGAGAAAAGAATCACCATGAATTTCCTCGAAATAAATTCAGATCGTAAATTTCAATTATCTCTGATCGGAATCTTTATTTTTTCTGTTCTATTGAGATTCTGGGATCTAAGTCAATTTAACACCCTCGTATTCGATGAAGTTTATTATGCGAAATACGCCAATGACTATTTAATCGGGAAAGAGTTCTTTCAATCCCATCCCCCATTAAGTCAATATTTAATCGCCTTTGGTATCTGGATCGGTTCCCATTTTCCCGCTTCTCCCGACACGATCAACACGCTCACCGGATCGGCTCGATCGACCTTGAGTTACCGTTGGTTGAACGCGCTCACCGGGTCTTTTATCCCGCTCGTTTTCGGGGCGATCGCCTATCAATTAACCTTGCGAAGAAGTACCTGTATCATCGCCTCTTTACTAGCGGCTTTAGACGGTTTATTTCTCGTGGAATCCCGTTACGCGCTCAATAATATTTATCTCATTCTTTTCGGATTATTAGGGCAATTATTTTTTCTCATCTCTCTCCGAAAAACTCGAAAACTAAACTGGTTACTATTAGCGGGTGTCTTTCTCGGACTCTCCGCCTCGATTAAATGGAACGGATTGGGGTTTTTATTGGGAATCTTTTTGCTAATCGGGATCGCTCGGCTAGGAAAACGGTTTTTCCCCCGATACTTTACCGATGAACTTTGGACGAAGACCGCGAACATTAATATCGTCTATATTCCCCTCGCCTTAGTTTTTGTCCCCGCGCTCGTGTATAGCCTTCTCTGGATTCCCCATCTGATCCTGATCCCGCAATATAATTTTATCCAAGTACACCGGGAAATTTGGTCGTTTCACCAGAGAATCAAGGGAAATACCCCGGACGTTCACCCCTATTGTTCCCCGTGGTATAGCTGGTTGATCATGTGGCGACCCGTGGCGTATTATTACGCGGGAAACAGTCGGATCACTTACGATGTTCACGCGATGGCAAACCCGATTTTATTGATACTGTCCACGGGATCGATCGCTTTCTTCCTTCTTCGATCGCTATTCGCGAGAGTTTGGCGATATCGGGATCATTTTAATTCCTTTCTCGCCGTCTATTTTCTCGGTAACTATCTCGCCAATCTCCTGCCGTGGCTCAAGATTAGCCGCTGTACCTTTTTCTATCATTACATGGCCTCCTACTCGTTCGCCATTCTCTCGCTCGCGTGGGTTCTATCCGAGAGTTGGCGAAGTTCGAGCGCGATCGATCGAATGGCCGCGAGGGTATCGATCGTTCTCATCCTTCTCGCCTTTTTCTACTGGCTACCGGTTTATTTAGGATGGCCGCTATCGAGCGATGATTTCCATCGCCGAATGATTTTCCCGAGTTGGATTTAAAGAATAAAATCCCCCCCGTCTCTCTCTCCTCCCGTCCCCCGATCACCTACACTGGATGAGTACAGAAAAGCGTTCGATCGAGTTATGGGTAAACAACGAGTCCTATCCGGAGTTCAACCGACGGGAAATTTACATTTAGGGAACTATCTAGGCGCGATTCGCAACTGGGTTGACGGACAGAAAGAATACGATAACTTCTTCTGCGTGGTCGATTTACACGCGATCACCGTTCCCCACAATCGGGCCACCCTCGCCTCGGATACCCTAGCGATCGCCGCTTTATACCTCGCCTGCGGCATCGATCTAGAATATTCGACCATTTTCGTCCAATCTCACGTCAAAGCGCATACCGAATTAACCTGGCTACTCAACTGTATCACCCCGCTCAACTGGCTCACCGATATGATCCAGTTCAAGGAAAAAGCCGTCAAACAGGGGGAGAACGTGGGAACCGGTTTACTCGATTATCCCGTCCTGATGGCCGCGGATATCCTCCTCTATGACGCGGATAAAGTCCCCGTGGGAGAAGATCAGAAACAGCATTTAGAATTAACCCGCGACATCGCCGTGAGAATTAACCATCTTTTCGGCCAACCGGACGAACCGGTTCTAAAATTGCCCGATCCGATGATCCGCAAAGAAGGCGCGCGGGTGATGAGTTTAACCGACGGCCGCAGTAAAATGTCCAAATCCGATCCCTCGGAACTCAGCCGGATCAATCTCCTCGACACTCCCGACGAGATCGCCAAAAAGATCAAACGCTGTAAAACCGATCCCGTCAAGGGCCTAACCTTCGACGATCCCGATCGCCCCGAATGCAATAATCTACTTACCCTCTACACGATCCTGTCCGGAAAAACCAAGGAAAGCGTCGCCGAAGAATGTCGCGATCTCGGATGGGGACAGTTTAAACCGATGTTGACGGAAGTAGCGATCGAATCCCTGCGTCCGATTCAGGAGAAATATCACCGAATTCGGGAGGAAAAAGGCTATCTAGAGTCGGTTTTACGCGAGGGTCGCGCCAAAGCCGAAACGGTAGCCAATCGGACCCTAGAACGGGTGAAAAACGCGATGGGTTTCCTCCCCCCGTTATAAATCCCGTTTGAAATCCGTCGCGCGCGTTCGGAAAATTTCCGCGCCGAACGCGTTTTAAGATTTTTTTTAGATTGACCTCTGGACTCTTGACCCGATCCGTTAGAATCTATGGTTAAAAACGAGAGAGAACAATGACCACTCGCTTCCGACGCGCCGTTCAAGATCAAGAATTTCTCATCACGGCCGAGATCACGCCCCCGAAAGGCGGCAACCCCTCCCATATGCTAGAAATGGCGCTATGGCTGAAAAATCGGGTTCACGCGGTCAATATTACCGATGGGAGTCGCGCGGTGGTGCGGATGTCCTCTTTAGCGGCCTCGGTGATTCTCTCCCAACACGACATCGAACCCGTCTATCAGGTAGCCTGTCGCGATCGTAATGTCATCGGTCTACAGGCGGATCTTATGGGCGCTCACGCGCTGGGTTTGCGGAATGTTCTGGCGCTCACCGGCGACCCCGTGAAAGCCGGCGATCACCCGGACGCGAGACCGGTATTCGAGCTAGAATCGGTGCGTCTGCTGAAATTAATCGATAAATTGAATAACGGTACGGATTTTAACGGGAAATCGCTTCCAGACGGCGCGCTAGACCTGTTCGCGGGGGCGGCCGTGGACGTGCAGTTAAAAAGTTGGTCGGGATTACAACGTCGTTTCGAGCGCAAAATCGAGGCCGGGGCGCAGTTTTTCCAGAGTCAGCTTGTCACGGATTTCGATCGCCTGCACAAATTCATGGATCAGGTCGCCTCTATCTCCGATAAACCGATCCTCGCGGGAATTTTCCTGTTGAAATCGGCGAAGAACGCGATGTTTTTAAATAAAAACGTGCCGGGGGTCTATATTCCCGACTCGATCGTGCAACGCCTCGCCGAAGCGCCCGATCCCTTACAGGAAGGCATCCAGATCGCCGCCGAACAGATCCAGATCGCCCGGCAACTCTGTCAGGGAGTCCATATCATGGCCATCAAACGCGAGGATCTCGTCCCGAAAATCCTCGATGCGGCGGGAATCGCACCTATACACGACTAGCAAAAAAAGTCAAGTATTTAGCAAAATTTATTATTGGATTAAAATTCTAGCAAAATTGATTGTTATCGATTCAAAATCTGGCAATTCAAACGCTTTACAAGATAGAACTCTCATTCCTCTTGTTTTTTAGTCGGTTACGCTTCGCTAACCCACCCCACGGTCTGCCTCCGATTTTTACCGCCCGTCTTTTGACAGGAACGCGATCATCCTTATACGATCGATAGGCTCGCGGTATCGGTAAGGGTGATATGGAATCCAAAGTAGAAAAAGACGAGATTATTAAAAATTCCGCCGAAAGTTGCGGTTCATCGAAAATTAGGTGGTTTTCTTTCGGGATCGTGCCGACAGGAGTGGTCGCGGTCGGTGTCGTACCGATGGGAGTGGTTTCGATCGGGATCGTGCCGATGGGAGTGATTTCGATCGGTTCGGTGGCGATGGGAGCGCTCGCGGCCGGTCTGGTGTCGATGGGTTTGTTTACTGTCGGTAACGTGTCGATGAGCTTGAATAAAGGTCATTTTTCCAACGTACAGCCCGCCTCGACAGAAGCCCCCCACGAACATCATCATCCGTGAACTACCTACACCGGCCGCTACGCGGTACGGTGTGGGCTTCCAACTTCACGGGGAATAGCGTCCAACAAAACCGAAGTTTTGCCGACCCGACTTACACTCCCTCCGTGAAAAAAAAATTAGAAGAAGCGAGTCGGGCGGGACAGAAGAAAATCAGTGCCAACGAGTAGAGTATTGGGAAAAAGTTCGAGAGATCGACCCGGAAAACCTAGTATTTTTCGATGAAATGGGAACTGACGTGGGTTTGGCACGATTGTACGGTAGAAGATTGAAAGGTCAAAGATTATACGATTTAGAAGCGATATATCGAGGAAAAAATCTGACCGCTATCGGGGCAATAAGCTTGAAAAGAGTTCTCGCTTTCGAGACCCTAACCAAAGCCATGAACGGGGAAGAGTTCAAGAAATTTCTCCGAGAGAGATTAATCCCCGAGTTATGGAAAGGAGCCGCGTTAATCATGGATACCTTAAGCGCGCGCAAAGTCGAGGGTGTCGAAGAAACGCTCCGGGAGGTTGGAGTAAAAGTAATCTATTTATCTCTCTACTCTCTGGAGTTTAACCCGATCGAGCATCTTTGGTCGGAGCTAAAATCTTTCGCACGAAGATTCGCTCCGAAAACGGAAGGAGCGTTAAGAAAATGATTAAAACTTGCCTTACTGCTGGTTAGCGAAAAATATTTAAAGAGCTATTTTACTCATGGTCGCTATTGTACCTTTTAGTTATGCAAAGGGCTGTATCGATATTCTATTCGGATCTCGCGTGCAGGGTTTCTCGAAAAAACGAGGTATACACTCCTCCCGCTGACCGTCTACACCCTAGAAACTTATCCCTCATCTACCGGAAAAAGTTTATCAAATCTTTTTGACTCTCAACTCTTTTGTTAAGCTCTTTTAAATAAACTCAAGTTTTGTGGATAAATTTCCTAAAGCGATATTCTTAGATATATAAATAATTTATCGCTGTCCCTATAAAATCAATCATACCACAGGAGATTACAAGATGCGTTTTGAATATCAAACTCTGATCGGTCAAAATGGTAACTGGTATTTGAATAACATTAACACCTCACCCCTAGGAGATGACCTCGTAGAAGTTCTCAATCAACTAGGCTCGCAAGGTTGGGAAGCTTTCTTTGTTTCGGATTTTGCTCCCGCTAGGTTGCAGGTTTTGTTAAAAAGACCTTACTGATTGACGTTGGCAGGACGGTACTAGAAACCGGATAGTTTGAAGAGCCATTTCTCTCGTTCGATCGAACCCTTTCCCGCTCCTTTTCCCGCGCCTGAAAACCCGAAATCCAGTCAAAAAAAAAGCACCCATCGGGGTGCTGTTGTCGAGTAAATCTTGCGAAAGCTAGGTTAACGCCGCCATTTTCACGTCGTTTTCGGCGAGGAGATTCTGTAACTCTTCCGCGTCCACGGTTTCTTTTTCCACTAGCATCTGCGCGAGTCGATCGAGAATACCGCGATTATTCACGAGAACCTCTTTCGCGCGACGGTAAGCCTGTTCGACCAGATCGCGAACTTCCTCGTCGATCGCCGCCGCGGTTTCATCGGAAAAATCCCGATCGGACGCGATATCGCGACCTAGAAACACGTTCCCGTTCTGACGGCCGAGCGCGACGGGTCCCAGTCGATCGCTCATCCCGAAACGAGTCACCATCTGACGCGCCACCCGCGCCACCTGTTGCAAGTCATTAGACGCGCCGGTCGTCACTTCCTCTTCGCCGAAAATAATTTCCTCGGCTAAACGGCCACCCAACGCCACCGCCATCTGATTTTGCAGGTAGGAACGCGAATAGAGACCGGATTCCATGCGATCCTCGCTCGGCGTGAACCAGGTTAACCCACCGGCGCGACCGCGGGGAATAATGCTAATTTTCTGCACCGGATCGTAATCGGGCATGAGCGCGCCGACTAACGCGTGACCGGCCTCGTGATAGGCGACCAACGTTTTGCGTTTCTCGCTCATCACGCGATTTTTCTTCTCCGGTCCCGCGAGAACCCGATCGATCGCGTCGTTCACCTCGTCCATCGAGATCTCGGTTAAATTGCGCCGCGCCGCCAGAATCGCCGCCTCGTTCAGCAAATTCGCCAGATCCGCGCCGGTGAAACCGGGGGTACGACGGGCGATTTTATCGAGATCCACGTCCCGCGCCAGGGTTTTGCCGCGCGCGTGGACGTTGAGAATTTCCTTCCGTCCGGCGTAATCCGGGCGATCGACCACCACCTGGCGATCGAAACGTCCGGGACGCAGTAACGCCGCGTCTAGCACGTCGGGACGGTTGGTAGCGGCGATGATAATAATCCCCGTATTTCCCTCGAAACCGTCCATTTCCGTTAATAACTGGTTCAGGGTCTGTTCGCGTTCATCGTTACCACCGCCTAATCCCGCGCCCCGTTGCCGGCCTACCGCGTCGATCTCGTCGATAAATACGATACAGGGAGCGTTCGCTTTCGCCTGCTCGAACAGGTCGCGGACACGGGAAGCGCCCACCCCGACGAACATTTCCACGAATTCCGAACCCGAGATACTGAAGAAAGGAACCCCGGCTTCCCCGGCCACCGCGCGCGCGAGAAGGGTTTTACCCGTCCCCGGAGGGCCGACTAACAGCACCCCCTTGGGAATTTTCGCGCCGATCGCCGTGAATCGATCGGCGTTTTTCAAGAAATCCACCACTTCCGCGAGTTCCAATTTCGCGCCCTCGATCCCCGCGACATCCCCGAAGGTTACTTGCGTCTGGGGTTCCATCTGCACTCGCGCCCGCGATTTCCCGAAGTTCATCGCCTGGGAACCCGGCCCGTTTTGCGCCCGACGCAGGAGGAAAAAGAGACCCACGAGCAGGAGGATGGGGAAGAAGAGACTACTTAAGGCTCTCAGCAATACCCCGTCTTCTTTTTGCGGTAGAACGGAAATATCGACGTTATTTTCCGCCAGAATATTGATTAATTGCGGGTCGTTGGGAAGGTTCACCAATACCTGTGTACCGTCCTGATCGGGAACGATCGCGCGGGTTCGATCGGCGCTCAAACGGACGGCCTCGACGTGATTGCTTCTGACTTCCTGTAAAAATTCACTATACTTCCAAGTTTTCTGGACGGCGGGCTGTCGCTCGAAGAAAGCTGACGCTAACGCAAGTACCACTATCAAAAGCAGGGCGTATAGTCCCGCGTTGCGCCATTTCTTGTTATTACCGTTTTTATTCACGCTCTGGCCTCCTAGCGTTGAGGATGATGTAATCTATGCTTTTCGAGGGTTGTTAACTTATGTTAACGTTTCTCAGGATTGATGGACAAGGTTCCGTCACCGTCTCTTCATTTTCTCGGCGATCGCGGCGACCCACCAACCGACGCGCGCATTCTCCCCGGTGGTAAAGTCTCGATCGATCCCCGATTCCCGCGTCCTTCCCTCTCGGTCGATCGCCCGGATCACCCCTCTTTTCAATACTAATCCCGCGCGGATAGAAGTGGTCGCCACTCGATCGATTCGCTTACCCTAGAAATAGTTTTCACGGAAAACCACTTCTGGAAGGGAAAATCCATGACGAACCGAACCGCCACTCTCGGAAAAACAGAAATCCCCGTCACGGCCCTGGGAATCGGGACTTGGGCGTGGGGGGATAAATTATTTTGGAATTACGGGCAAGAATACGGGGAAAAACAGGTTGAAGAGGCTTTTTTCGCCTCGATCGAATCGGGAATTACCTTTTTCGATACGGCGGAAGTGTACGGTCTGGGGGAATCGGAGAGACTGCTGGGGCGGTTTCTCAAACGAACCGAGGTTCCCGTCGATATCGCCACGAAATTCGCGCCCGTACCCTGGCGTTTCGGGGCCGACGCGGTGCATAATTCCGTTACCGAGAGCTTGAAACGGCTGGAGATCGATCGCCTCACCCTCTACCAAGTCCACTGGCCTTTCACCTTCTTTTTAAGCCAGGAAACCCTTCTCAACGCGCTCGCCGAAGAAGTAAAACGCGGTCGTATCGCCGCCGTGGGCGTGAGTAACTATTCCGCCGAGCAAACCCGTCAAGCAGTAGAGATTCTGGCGAAAAAAGGCGTTCCTCTAGCGGTAAATCAGGTTCGCTATTCCCTACTCTCGCGACAGATCGAGACGAAAGGGATTTTCGATACGGCCCGCGAGTTAGGGGTGACGCTTCTCGCTTACAGTCCGCTCGCGCAGGGGTTACTGACGGGGAAATACCGGCCGGGAGAGGCGCAGATTCCCGACGGGGCGAGAAAAACGGATTCTCGTTTCAGCGCCGAGGGATTGCGGAAAATCGAACCGGTGTTAGCTCTCCTAGACGAGTTCGCGGAAAAATACGGCAAAACCCCGGCGCAAGTGGCGTTAAACTGGTTGACCGCGCTCGGGGGAGTGATTCCCATTCCGGGCGCGAAAACGGCGCGTCAGGCACTCGAGAACGCGGGCGCGCTAGGCTGGAGTTTGGAACCCGGAGAGGTCACGCGACTCGAACAGGTAAGCCGTCCCTGGCTGTGACGGGGAGCGCGCGGGGCGATCGATTACAACTCTGTAAAGTTCGTGTCAGATCGGCAAAAAGAAGCTACAATGTCAGATACTTATGTACTAAGTAAGGCGACTGGGTGAATAGTAATGGCGACACTTACCAACAATCCGGATAGAGATAAAGCATTAGGATTAGTTTTAAATCAAATCGAGCGAAATTTCGGGAAAGGCTCGATCATGCGCCTGGGAGACGCGACCCGGATGCGGGTAGAGACCGTTTCTAGCGGCGCGCTCACCCTAGATATGGCCCTGGGAGGAGGTTTACCCAAGGGAAGAATTATCGAGATTTACGGGCCGGAAAGTTCGGGGAAAACCACCCTCGCGCTTCACGCGATCGCCGAGGTACAGAAAGCCGGGGGAGTGGCCGCCTTCGTGGACGCGGAACACGCCCTAGATCCCAGTTATTCCGGGGTTTTGGGGGTTGATATCAATAATCTCCTGGTCGCCCAACCGGACACGGGAGAAGCGGCGCTAGAGATCGTCGATCAGTTGGTGCGATCGTCCGCGGTCGATATCGTGGTGGTAGACTCGGTGGCGGCGCTAGTCCCGCGCGCGGAAATCGAGGGCGAGATGGGCGATACCCAGGTCGGTCTCCAGGCGCGGCTGATGAGTAAAGCCCTCCGGAAAATCGCGGGAAATATCGGGAAATCCGGTTGTCTGGTCATTTTCCTCAACCAATTACGCCAGAAAATCGGCGTAACTTACGGCAACCCGGAAGTCACTACCGGGGGGACTGCGCTGAAGTTTTACGCGTCGGTGCGTCTCGATATCCGTCGGATTCAAACTTTGAAAAAAGGGACGGAAGGGGAATACGGTATCCGCGCCAAGGTGAAGGTGGCGAAAAATAAAGTCGCGCCCCCGTTCCGGATCGCGGAATTCGATATTATTTTCGGCAAGGGTATCTCGCAAGTGGGCTGTATGCTCGATATGGCGGAGCAAACCAATATCGTCACCCGTAAGGGCGCGTGGTACAGCTATAACGGCGAGAATATCGCCCAGGGACGGGATAACGCGGTGAAATACCTCGAAGAGAATCCCGAAGTGGCGGCGACGATCGAACAACAACTACGCGACAAAATGGATATCGGTTCGGTTCCTTTCCCGGTTTCCACCGAAGAGGGAGACGACGAGGACATGGACGGGGAAGAATAGATTTTTTCTCCCGCGCGTTACCGGGTGGGAAGTCCTCGCCCGGATGAACTATCCCCGGCGATTAAATATTTGCCGGGTTCGTTTTTGTGAATGTCCATTCGAGGGTCTCGATCGGGGCGGTTTTTAGCGCGTTGACCAGATCCTCGTTATCGTTAAATTGGAGTCGCGATAGTTCGATCGATTCCACGCTGACGGTGAATTCTGTTTCCTCGAAACACCAGGGTTCGATCGTTAAACGTCCGTCCTCGATCTGTCGGACATCGTAACGGATGCCGTCGATGCCGCTCGTGATTTCTAACGCCCGTCCCGCCTCGGGAATCTGTCGCCGCGTGAGAATTAAGGAGAGTCGATCGCACCAACGCATAAATTGATAGGCGCGTTCGGCCTCTTCCTCGTCGATGTCCAATTCTTTCGGAAAACGTCGCTGGATTTCCGCCTGTTCATCGAGAAAGTCTTTCCACTCGCCGGACACGGATCGTTTCTTGTCATTGAGAAAACAGCAATGCTTGGACGTGAGAAACGTGACCCAACGACCGCGATAGCGAGCGTTTTCGATGTGTTTCCGCCACATCTGTAGAGATACTTCATCGGGAGTCGCGCTCAGGGTAAAATCCATCGGCGCGCCCGCCGGCGTGAGGTGATCGCCCTCCCATTCCTTTTCGAGATCGTCGTGGTGGGAGATGGCGGCGATCGTCTCGTACAGACGAACGGGAGCGTTTCGCCGATCCCAGTGGCCCGCGAGTTTCGCCGCGAGTAACGCGTGGGCGCGATGGTAAATGACCGACCAACCGGTGGGGGTTTGATAGACTATCATGGAGATTTTCGGGTAAATTTCGTCTAAAAATAGGCTTTGGCTTGATTATTGACGATATTTTCCCGATCGAACTCCATCTTTCGTTATATCTGTTCGGAAACTCGATTTCCATCCTCCTTTGTCAGTGTAAGTTCCCGCCCGTCTCCCGCCTAAGTAAGAATCAAAAATCGAATTAAACTATAAACGGACTATGTAGAAAATATTGAGCGAAAAATCCACGTAATCTACCCTTAGATTCTCTTGAATACTCCTTTCTCCTCCTAACTCTTGCCTCCTGCCTCCTGCCTCCTGCCTTCTGCCTCCTGACTCCTGCCTCCTGACTCCTGACTCCCGCCCCGACGAAAAAACTCGTTTTCGACAAGAAAAGCGATCGCCGAACGTAAAGATTTACCACGAACTCCGCACTTCGCTCCCGTTATTCCGTAAATTTAGATACAGAATATCGAGGGAGATACGTGTATGTCTGTACGGCGATCGAGTGTGGCTACGGTTCCGGTTTCCCTGTCGGCCGGAACGTGGGTAAAGCTGAAAACCCCGCCCTCTCTCTATAGTTTCGAGGAAGCCCTGTTACTCTGCGAACAGGACGAGGGACGATGGGTGGCGTGGATTCCCGATTTCGGCGAGATAATCCTGATCGACGGTCAGTTCGATCGGTAGGCATTTTCCGCGTCCCGATAGAAGCCGGAGGACACGCGGATTCTCTATCTTGAAAAACCAGGTTAACCATTCACCGGGCTAAAGTTTTATGTCTAAAAATCAGGTTTTTGACTTTTTTGCCGAAGCCGCCAAAAATGACGGGTTAGGTCAGAAGGTGCGCGCTACCAACGATCCGGAACGATTACTGAGAATCGCCGAAGCGGAAGGGTTCCAGTTTTCCCGCCAGGAACTCGACGAGGCCCTGCGGGAGTTACACGATCGCCCGAACTTTTTCCAGAAATTAGCCCACGCGGTTCTGGACGTTTTCAGCCCCAACCCGGAAGTTCCCCCCTCGATCGGCGTTCAACCCTACGAGGGCGAGATTAAACGCTCTTAACTTAAACTCGCAGTAAAATCGATACCCCGTGACTATCCGTGCCACAGGTGGTGAATAGTTCGTATTTTCGAGCGAATTCTAAGGCTCGATCGCTTTCGGGTTGACTCGTCCGCCAGGGTTTCGGATTGTCGTAGGCGTAAAAAGCCTCGATCCCGTCGATTCCCTCGTTCACCGTCGCGGCGATCGCGTCTTTCGCAGGGAGACGGTAACGGAAGGGATGGGCGAGGATCACCAGACCCCCGGCCCGGTGTAAACACTCGATCACGGTTCCGGCCAGGGCGTTTTCTCCCTCCGGCCGCGTTCCCTGTAGGTAGGGTTCTAGTACAGGGTGTTCCGGATCGAAACCGTAACCGAGGATATGCACCCTCGTATCGAGCAGTTGCGAGGTGATCTCGATGCCCGTCCAGAGGTGCGGGGAAGAACCTTCCGGGTATCGATCGAGCCATTGTCGCGCCCGTCGGTAGCCCTCGATCGAGTGGTGGTCGGTGATCGCCAATCCTTGTAAGCCGATGCGAACGGCCTGTTGGATTACCTCCTCGGGAGTGAGTTGACCGTCGGAACAACGGGTGTGGAGATGGAAATTGTAGTCACGGGGGCAACTATCGGCGGTGATAGTAGACCAAACCGCTTTCAGCCGCGAAATATCTCGGGAGAAAGGACGGATCGCGGAAATAACAGCCATAGCAGATCGAGGAGTTCCCGAAGATTACGAATTGTTACTTCGCAATCTAACAAATTATCGGCAAGATCGGCGAACATTTTCGATCGGAAATACACGAGCTTGACCCGCCCCGATCGACGATCGAGAGAGATCCCGCGCGCGCTCGTCCCCGGAAAGTCCTGTCATCGACGAATCCTGGAATTTTCCCGCGGCGATCGACTGTCGATCCCGGATAGATTCGCAACTGTCTTAGGGTAGAACTTTGTTGATTCTCGATCGAGGGATAAGCCTTAAAATTCCGGACGAGGATAGCGAGAAAGTCGAAGAATAATGTAAACGAGCGAGCGCTTAGAAATACCGGAAGTCGATCGAGGAATGTTTTTCTAGCCGAGACCGATGCTAGAGATCGGGTTAACTCCCTCCCTTTTCGATCGACAAAAAATCGCCGGAAAGTCCCTAAAGATCGCTCAGTTTTCGCGAGACCGAGAAAAGCGATCGATACGCTAAAATCGAACCACATCCCCCGCGAGGCGATCGACCATGACCCTCTCTCTCAACCGCGAGATTATCTACCCCGACAGTGACGGACAGCCGATGGCCGACAATACCGAACAGTTCCGGTGGATCGTGTTGTTCAAGGAAAATCTCGAATGTCTGTTCGCGGACGATCCCGACGTTTTCGTGGCCGGGGATTTACTGTGGTATCCCGTGGAGGGACGGCCGGATATTCGCGTCGCGCCGGATGTGTTCGTCGCCATCGGTCGATCGAAAGGCTATCGGGGTTCCTACCGTCAGTGGCAAGAGGACAATATCGCGCCGCAAGTCG
The DNA here is from genome assembly GCF_036688125.1 of Pannus brasiliensis CCIBt3594. NCBI lineage: Bacteria > Bacillati > Cyanobacteriota > Cyanophyceae > Chroococcales > Microcystaceae > Pannus > Pannus brasiliensis. The sequence continues at coordinate 28,013 of NZ_JBAFSM010000032.1, forward strand.
TCTTCGAGATCTTGTCCCCCGGCAATCGATCGAAGGATATGATCCGTAAGCTGAAATTCTACGAACATTACGGGGTAGAAGAATATTACCTGTACGACCCGGAAAATAACGATCTAACGGTTCTGCAACGTCAAGATGGCGAATTACGGGTGATCGAGGACAGAGACGATTGGACGAGTCCGAGATTGGGGATTCGGTTCGTCGTCACCCCGGAAACCCTAGAAGTGTATTACCCCGACGGACGGCGATTTCTCACGACGGTAGAATTAGCGCGACAGGCCGAGCGGGAAAAAGAACGGGCGGAGCGGGAAAAAGAGCGGGCCGATCGATTAGCCGAACGATTAAGATCCCTGGGAATCGATCCAGAAGAAATTTAGCCCCTTTATCGGGAATATTTGGATTTAAACTCTCAAAAAGACCCTTATTTTTATTGGTCGATCAAATACGGGGCGGATCGCGTCCACCCCGTTCGGAGCGATCGCTATTTCCGTCGTCGCCACCAACTACAGATTCCCGCGATGCCCAGCACGATTACCCCCATCATCGCGGAGGGTTCGGGAACGGATTCGACCGCACCTATATCCACCGTCCCGTTGGCGATCCGGATGACTCCGCGTTGATCGGTCGTGATTCCGGGGGGAATCGCGGCGTTATTTCCCGCGTTGACGGCGATACTGGTGGCGGGAAGCGCGTGGGTGAAGGTGGGGCCGCCGTTATCCTGGAGGGGGCCGAGATTCGGATCGCCGGATAGTAGGGGATTACAGCTTCCATCCTCGACGAGATTGTTGATATTCGTGTCGATCGGCCCCACACTGATACAATCACCACCACTCACACTATTAGCGATAATCGTGTTCGCGAAATTGAAAGTTCCGTTGTAATTAAAAATCCCGCCACCAAAGGCCGCCGCGTTATCGGATAACGTACTGTTAGCCAGATCGAGTGACACGCCCAGAAGATTGAAAACACCCCCGCCGACACTATTTACAGCGGTCGCGGTATTTCCGGAGATCGTGCTATTGATAATCGTGGCGCTTCCGTAGTTAAACACGCCCCCGGCCCCCCGCGTGGCCGTATTGCCGGAGAGGGTACTACCGGTAATCGTCACCTCCGCGAAGTTGAACAAACCCCCGGCGTATTGGAAAGCGATATTTCCCGCAAGGGTACTATCGGTAATCGTCAGTGTCGAACCTGGATTGTTAAAACCTCCCCCACCGAAGGCTGAAGTATTGCCGGAGAGGGTACTACCGGTAATCGTCATCGTTCCATCGTTGTAAACCCCCCCACCGGACACGGAAGTATTTCCCGATACGGTACTCCCGGTAATCGTCAGCGTATTGAGGTTAGCGATACCCCCGCCGTAATTGGAAGAACTATTACCCGATACGGTGCTGTTCGTAATGGTCGCCGTTCCCTCGTTGTAGATACCGCCACCGGAAGCCGCGCTATTTCCCGATACGGTGCTGTTCGTAATGGTCGCCGTTCCATCGGTATAGATACCGCCACCGGAATCCGCGCTATTACCCGATACGGTGCTATCGCGGAGATCGAGCGTTCCGACGTTGTAAATGCCTCCCCCGATGAGGGACGAGTTCCCGGAGATGGTGCTGTTGAGGATCTTTACGGTTCCGTTGTAATTTTCGATCCCGCCCCCGGTGGTAGTGGTGGTATTTCCGGAGATCACACTATTACTAATCGTGAGATTACTACGCACGTTCGAGATCCCGCCCCCGAACTTGGCGTTCCCTCCCGTGAGCGTCAATCCGTCGATCGATACATCTCCCGCTTGGTTGAGATAAAATACCCGCGACTGATCGCTTCCCGAGATCGATAATAATCCCGCTCCCGGCCCGTTAATCGTCAGGGAGTCGGTGATTTCTAGATGTCCGGAGGTGAGAGAAATCGTTCCCGATACCGAACTGAACTCGATGGTATCGGCTCCCCCGAGAGCGTTCGCGTCCAGGACGGCCTGGCGTAAACTGCCCGCGCCGGTATCGAAGAGATTCGTAACGCTAAAAGTTGACATGAATTCCCGTGGCTCCGTTCGTGTAGTGAATGTAAACGGGCTAATTTTATTGAAACACGGGAATTTTGAGAGATTAATGAATAAATCTTGCACTATCGTTCAAAATTCTTCAAGAATTGTTATTTTTCGATCGATTTCGAGACCCCTCTTCAGGAAAGTCCGCCCGATCGCCGGGTTCGATCGATCTCTCTCCCGTTTTCCCGCGTCGCGCCGGAACGATCCCGGCTAGAATGAATCGGTCTGTCATCCTCTCTCGATCATGGCCGAACCCATCTATCAAAACCCAGAAAACGCGCCCTTACGCAGTGTCCACACGACGAATTTTCCCGCCATTCTGCAACAACTAGGAATTTCTCTGGTTATCTCCACCTACCAAGCGGGTAAAGTGATCGTCGCCCGCGCGGACGGGAATACCTTAAACACCCATTTTCGCGTGTTTCAAAAACCGATGGGTCTGGCCGTGGACTACGGACGGATGGCGATCGGGTGCGCGTACGGGATCTGGGAACTGCGAAATATGCCCGCGGTCGCTCGGAAACTCGAACCGATCGACAAACACGACGGCTGTTACCTTCCCCGGCGATCGCACATCACCGGGGACATCGATATTCACGAGATGGCCTGGTCCGGCAAGGAACTCTGGTTCGTCAATACCCGCTTTTCCTGTCTCTGTACCCTCGATGACGAACATAGTTTTATCCCCCGCTGGCGACCGAAATTTATCAGCGCGTTAACCCCGGAGGATCGCTGTCACCTCAACGGGTTAGCGATGGTGAACGATCGACCGAAATACGTCACCGCGCTCGGGAAAACCGACACCCTCAACGGTTGGCGCGAGAAGAAAGCGAACGGCGGCGTTTTACTGGACGTGGACACGGGAGAATCGATCGCCACCGGGTTATCGATGCCCCACTCCCCGCGCTGGTATCGCGATCGCCTCTGGGTGCTGGAATCGGGAAACGGTAGCCTCGCGCGGGTCGATCGAACGACGGGAAAACTAGAGACGATCGCCCTATTACCCGGCTTCACGAGAGGATTCGACTTTTGGGGAGATGTCGCCTTTATCGGCTTGTCTCAAGTGCGGGAAACGGCGGTTTTTAGCGGGATTCCCCTTACCGAACGCTTGACAGAACGCACCTGTGGTGTATGGGTGGTGCATATCGAGACCGGACAGACGATCGCGTTCCTGCGTTTCGAGGACGCGGTGCAGGAGATTTTCGCCGTACAGGTACTGCCGGGGTTACGATTCCCGGAAATTATCGACGGGGACGAGACGTTATTGGGAACCTCCTACGCGCTCCCCGATTCGGCGCTGGCCGAGGTTCCGGCCGAGCGTAAACAGATCGTGTCGCGACCGGCGCGAGCGCGCGAGGGATTCGGGTAAATTTACGGCGGCGATCGATCGCGGGGAACGTCCGGCGCTCCCGTTCGTCAATGGCCTATCAGGTACTATCCCCGCCAGATCGAGCCGTTTTTTATGAACGATAATTTACCCCCGTTTTTTGACGATTCCGCGATCGAGGAAACGGTGATTACCGCCGAAGTTATCGAGCGCGAGAGTTCGACGACGGATACTGCCGGAATCGAGCGGTCAGATGACCTTAATCGGGCATTACGCGCCACGATCGCCCGACTCGAACGAGAGTTATCCGCGATGAAAGCACAGGTAGAAACCCGCGACCGTCGTTTACGAAGCTACGAAACCCTTCTCGCGCGACAGACGGAGGAGTTAAATCGCGAGCGTCAACAGTTACAGCGAGCGCTCGCCGAGGTGGAGAGTTATCGGGAAGTGGAACGCCTGCAAAAACGCTCGCTTCTCGCGCTTTCCGAGGAACTGGCGGCGACGCGGGAACAATTCGCCCGTCTGGAACGAGAATGCACCTTATTACAGGAAGAGAGTAACGAGAAAACCCAACGCGCGATCGTCGCGGAAAAAGAGATCGAGGAATTACTCTCGCGCCTGCAACGTCAACAACGCTACGCCCTACAGTATAAAGCGGCCCTAGATCAGTGTCTGGGGAAAGCGGCCGAGCGAGTTTCCCCGACGGATCTGGCGATCGTGCCGAAAAATACCTCGATCGAACCCTGGAAAGACCCGGAAGCGGAAAACCTTACCCCGGCCGCGGGGGACGAGGGAGCGGACGGCGACGATATCGATGAACTGCTCGCCGAATTCGAGCGGATCGAATCTTTAGCACCGTCCTACCGCAAAACCGCCGATTGGCCGTCCCCGATTATCTCTCCCTACACGCCGAAATACACGTCCACCCGCGTCGATCTGCCCACTTTCTTGAAAAATCGCCCCGAGAAATCCGAATAATATCAATTTTCTATAGGTCTAGTAGGGATACGGGCGCGGGGAAAAGGGCAAGGGGAAAGGGGAAAAGGCTTATCCGTCCACCTTGACCCTTGACCCTTTACAAGCGAGTCTCTCCTGCTTTTGGGCAAACGGCAAGGAGACCTCGAAGCGCGATGCGTTTTCGAGGGTCTAAAAACTTCAAAAGCTAGAATAAATACGAGATAAATAGAATTTTTTCGAGATTTCTAAAAAATATTCTTTATTCCTTCTCCTGGCTCCTGACTCCCCGACCACGCGAAAGTTGTTGCATTCCGCGAGAGGTCTAATCCCTCGATCGCCGCGATCGCGAACTCGCGCGCGAGGAAAGAGCGTAGGAGTCGTTGACCGATCGAGAGCAGTTGGACTCGGGAGCGGGCGATCTCGACCGGTTCGCCGACGAGCCGACAAAAGCGATCGAGATCGAGGAGCGATCGACAGAAATCGCCGGCGAGCCTTTCCTTTCTCGCCGTTTCCGGGCGATCGACCACGGTTAACAGTTGTAAGAATAGGGCGCGCTCGACGGGATTATAGGAAGGTACGGAAGAGGGCGGATCGACAATTCCCTCGCGTTCGGCTAGACGTAACCGCGAACAACAGCGAGCGTGAGTGTATTGAAAGAGGAAGAAAAAACGCGGGTTCGGTTCGCGGGGGGGATGGTAGGGGAAAAATCGATCGAGCGATTCCACCAGTCCCCGTAACCAGAGCCAGAGCGCGCGATCGTCGAGTCGGATCTCTAACCAACCGTCGTCCGCGAGCGTGACGTTCATCCCGGAGATCGCGACAAACCGCCGGACGATTTCGGCACGACGCTCGATCGAGAAAGCGTACTGGAGGGGACAGCGATAGACGATATCCCCCGCGAGGAGCGAACGGTACACCGGCAAGCGCGGCGGCTCGCCGTTATTCGCGAGGGGGAAAGATTGTCGCAGTAACCGCTCGATCGAGGGGTGAACCGCGGAAAAAGAATCGTTCACGCCGATTTTTTCGGTAAAATACCAACTTTTTTAGATAGATGAGTTCCGAGTTTCCGCGTTGGCAGAAATAGGGTCGTTTAGGGCGGATTTTCGCGAAACGCTGGCATTAATTCCCCTATTCTCTCGCGTTTCCTCTGTCGAGGGGGAAAAAAATTTTTTTCCATTCCCCGATCGATTGTATACTCGAACCGAATTTTCGGGAATTCTTATTATTGATAGGAATCACCCGAGAGATCGATCATGGCCCCCCAATATTCCCCTCGCGATTTACCTGTCCGTCGTATCCCTTCCCGAAAAAAACAGATAATTTCCCCGTTGTCGCTGACGATCGGGATATTTGTCGGGGCCGCGCTCTTCGGACTCGCTAGGACACTTCCGAACCTCTTATTTCCGAATCAATTTTCCTCGCGAGCGAATGTACTTCTGTCCGCCGGGAAAGACACGCCCCCACCGAGCGATCTCGTCGCGGGAAGCGGCGATCGGGTCCGGGGCGCGAATTATCGCTCGATCGACGAACTAGCCCGCTCTCTCGATTATCAGGGCAACTCGGTAGCGGAACTGGCCGCCCTTTTATCCCGGTTCGCCATCACCCCGGCCGAGAAAGCCCGCGCGATCTACACCTGGATCGCCTATCACATCAACTACGACGTATCCGGTTTTTTGCGGGGAAATTACGGGGATACTAGCCCGAGCGCGGTACTATCCTCCCGATCGACCATCTCTGCCGGTTACGCCAATCTTTATCAGGCTCTAGCGAAGGAAATGGGTCTAGACACGGCCTCGATCGCGGGATACGCGCGGGGATCGGATTATCTCGTCGGCAACCCGGACGCGATCAACCACGTTTGGAACGCGGTGAAAATCGAGAACGCGTGGTATCTCGTCGATCCGACCTGGGGCGCGGGAACGGTAAACGGGGAGAACTTTCAGGCGAGTTTCAACCCGTACTATTTCGCCACGCCGCCGGAACAGTTGATTTATAGCCATTTTCCCGTTCGATCGCCCTGGCAATTGCTCTCGCAAGCTTACACGAAAGAACAGTTCGATTCTTTACCGAGCGTGTCCTCGAATTTCTTCGCCGATGGACTGGAATTAGTCAGTCCTCGCGACCGCGATCTCGCGACGAACGGTAGCGCGGAAATCCGGTTGAGAGTTCCCGTCGATACCCTGATTTCCGCGCGAATCCAGCAGAATTCCACGCCTCTAAACGATAAATACCTCCTGATCCAGCAGAAAAATGGCGAGGCGACTATTCAAGCCGCTTTTCCCGCTCCCGGAACCTACGAGCTACAAATTTTCTCGAAACGGCGCTCGGATGAGAGTCTTTTACAGCGATCGCTCGCCTATCGCGTCACGGCCGGAGCGAGCGGCGCGGCTTTCCCGAAAATCTTTGCCGGTTTCAGCGACAATAACGCCTATCTTTACAATCCCACCGCGGGACAGTTACCGGCCGGTCAAATCGTCCCCTTTGGGATCGAGGTTCCGAACGCGCTAGAGGTCGCGGTGATCGATGGAGCGTCCGGGAAGTGGACCCCGCTGACTCGATCGGGTAGCGCTTTCGTCGGTAACGTGTCGATCGGTACGGGAAAAGTCGCCCTCGCCGCTAAATTCCCCGGAAACGATGACTACACGACGCTCCTGGAGTACAATAACTGATTCAAAACGCGAGAAACACCGCTTTTTTTCCTGAAAACGTCAAAATATTTCGATTCGTAATCGTCAGGGGAATTTCTTTCTTCCCGATACCTTTTGCCGTGACCTTACTTCTAAAGTCGGGAGTCTGGAGGGTTGAGGAGAAGTAAATAAAGTATAAAAAGATTAAAATATCTATTTTTTGCTAAATATCCCTTAAATTACAAACTTTGTCCGTTAAATTTGATCTGCAATTTTCCATAACACGATATTTGTTTTTTGTCAACTACCTAAAAGCTTTAAAAACTGACAATTTATCAAAAAAAACGAGCTTTCTGAAATTTATTGAAATCTCGCGATTGATCATTCCTTCTGCCTCCTACCGACCGCTTCCTTCGATCGGGATTCCCGCTCTTCGGGGCGCGGGGGGAGCGACACGGGAGATAATGAAGAAAGAGATTGGAAAGTAAAGCGTGATATGAAAGGGCAGAAAAACGCGATAAAACGGATTCTAGACGCGAATTTAGACCGCGCGAGGGAGGGTTTACGGATTATCGAGGAATGGTGTCGTTTCGGTTTGGACGATCGGGAGTTGGCACTCTCGTGTAAGGAAATGCGGCACGAGTTGGCCGCTTGGCACTCGATCGATCTCAAAAGTAGCCGGGACACTCCCAACGACATCGGGACGGAAATCACCCACGAGGGGGAGGAGACGCGGGAATCGATCGAGGGACTGCTACAGGCGAATCTGGCGCGGGTACAGGAGGCGCTGAGGGCGATCGAGGAATACGGCAAGCTGTACGATAGCCGGATGGGAACGGCGTTTAAAGCGTTACGGTATCGGGTGTATAGTCTGGAAAGTACACTATCCGGCCGGACTCTCCTGCAAAAACTGAAGGATTCGCCGCTCTATTTCGTGACCTCGCCGGAAGAGAATTTAGAGGCGATCGTGGAAGAGGCGTTACGAGCGGGATTGAGTTTGGTACAATACCGGGATAAAACCGCCGATGATACGGTACGTTTGGAAAAAGCGGCGAGATTACGGGAATTATGCCATCGGTACGGGGCGTTATTTATCCTGAACGATCGGGTGGATATCGCGAGCGCGGTGAACGCGGACGGGGTGCATCTCGGCCAACAGGATATCCCGATCGCCCTGGCGCGGGAATTTCTGGGGTCTGGGGCGATTATCGGTCGATCGACCACCAATCCGACGGAAATGGAAAAGGCGATTCAAGAGGGCGCGGATTATGTCGGGGTGGGCCCGGTGTACGAGACTCCCACGAAACCGGGGAAATCCGCGGCGGGATTGGAATACGTGCGTTACGCGCTCTCGAACTGCCCGATCCCCTGGTTCGCGATCGGCGGGATCGACGCGGGAAACGTGGACGAGGTGATCGCGGCCGGCGCGAGTCGGGTGGCGGTGGTGCGGGCGATCTCCCGATCGAGCGAACCGGGCGTTGTAACCGGTCAATTATTGGATAAATTAACGTCAGTTCGGGATAAGAATTTGACGATTTTTCGGTGAGAAGCCGAGTCTTATTCGGGGGACTAGCCCCCCGAACCCCCCACCGGGGGAGGGGTGCCTCCCCCGGACCCCCCGCACAAGGCCACGCGCGACATCACTGCGAGTTGATAAGATTTTGGGATGACTCGAATGAGAAGATCTCGATTCTGACTTATCCAGAACTGACGTTAAATTACAAAAATCTCGTGAAAATCAACAATAAATCGGCGACTTTATGACTGAAATTACCGTACAGGTGAACGGGAAACCGCGGGATTGTTCTCCGGGGACGACTTTACCGAAACTGTTGGAGGGGTTGGGAATGAACCCGCGACTGGTGGCGGTGGAGTATAACGGGGAGATCCTGCACCGTCAGTTCTGGGAGACGACGGAGATGAAAGACGGGGATATTTTAGAGGTGGTGACGATCGTGGGCGGGGGATAGCGCGAAAAAATAGCCCCGCGAACTTTCCGGGGCCGGTAAGCTATGACTGCAAGAAGTTTTTAACCGCGCTAGGGTCGATCGTTCGGCCCGTAACCGATCACGGCGATCTTGTGGCGGTAGACTAATTCGGCGCCGTACCATCCGGTTAAACCGAGAGTGGCGGCCACGATGAGGGAGAGAATTACACCGATCGGTAAAATGGCCCCCGCGGGATCGTTCCAGCGTAATAGGAGGCTGATCCCGGAGAGAACGATCGCGGCGATATTGCCGATCATGTGGAACCAGCCGGCGCTATGTTGACGGACGCGGTTGATTTTGAGGAAATCCATCAAGCCGGTCGCCATCGCGAGCAATCCCGTCAGAATACCGCCGATTAAGAGCCAGAAGGACGCGCGGGGCCAGAAAGCGTCCCCCGTGAACCAGTAGATCAGGTCGGTGAGTAGGACGGAGGTGAGAAAAGCGATCGGGAAGGTGACGATCAGGGGATGCAGGGGATGGCCGGCGATCGCCACGGTACTGGGAACACCACTATCGCGATATTCTCTCTCGTCACTCTCGATCAGGGGGGGAACATTAGGAGTTTGAGTCATGGTTCACTAAGTGCGCGATATTTCGCGGGTTAACGATTATTCTTCGCCGGTATCGATGTCGGGGACGAGATCGGGGCGTTTTTTGTCCTCCCATCCGAGGGGACGTTTGGAGTTGTACCAGGCGATCGAACCGATGCCCGCGGCGGCGATAAATCCTAAAATGAATACGAGAAGGAGGGAGAATCCGGGCCCGTTCACCCCGGACGGAATCGCGTTCTCGATATTCTCGACTAAAAAGTACATTTTTTATAACCTCGCTCGCGAAGATTTTCACGCTTTTCACGCTTTACTGTACCGAGGATAGCCTTACTCGAACATCCGACCGATTCGGTATTTTTAGAGGAAATTTCTCTATCGATCGAGATAAAATAGCGATCGATTTTCCATCTCGCTAGAGACAGGATAGAAAAAGCTACACGAGTGTTTTTCCGTGTAGCCCGAACATCCTAAACGCCTACCGTTTTACTGACCGGTTATATCTTCTAGAGCGCCTTTAACCTCCTCGATAATCGAGGTTCCTTGGGCGTTTTCCGGGTTTTTCATCTTGTCCGCGTCCGCGGTTCCCTGTAGTTCGTTCAAGCCACCGCGACCGGTTCTTTCTTGAATCTCTCGGAGAGACATGGGGGGATTGTAGACCGTTTCATCGGTCTTGGCTTGAATCTCGTTCAGGTTCGCTTCTCCCTCGTAGGGACTGCTTCTGACATTTTCTCTGGCGCTCGCCGGGAACGCTTGGGAGAAGAGTAATAAGCCACTCACGAAAACCACGAGAAGAACGCGGATCGCTCGATCGAACCAACGGGTTAACATACTAAATACCTCCGAATACAAGTTTTAAAGATTTTTATTTATCGGGATTCAAGGTGTCGGTAATCGCCCGGATAACGCCCTGGCTTTTCCCTTGCTTCTCATCCATCGCACTTTGAATCCGTCCGACCTCTAGACGCTCGCGACCGTGAAGGGAATTCGCGTCGGCGCTGTTATCGGTTCTCGCGGACATTCCGGGGGGTGTTTTTTCGGCTGTATTCCCCGATTTCGCCATCGAATTCTCCTCGCGATAAACGCGTTTCGCCTCTCGATCGGCTTCCCCCGCGCGACCGTAACTACCGCCTCGGTTGATATTGTGAGAATCGCTGAGAGAAACCGCGTTCGCGTCGGGAATTTCGCTCCCGATCCAACCGAAGGTAAGAACGAGTAAACAACCGGCGATCGTTAATAATTTACGGCTATTGTTCCAAAGTTTTTTCAAGGTTATTTTTGGGGTCATTCGATACTCTCTCCCTTGCTTTATGGATATTTTTACCTTGAGTTTGGTTATAGTCGAATCGATCTAGAGTAGGAGATTTTGGGGGGTGAATCGTCTCTCCCTTTTTTCTAGAGACTGATTTTAAATCAAGCCCGATCCCCGTCCTCGATCGTCTCGTTCCATCGTGAGTTTTCCCGTCTCGTCGTTATCTTCGATATCGTGTAACTCCTCCACTCGATCGAGTCTTCTTTGTTCCTCGATCTCCCGCGCGTCTCCGGGAGTTTCGTAGTACATTTCGGGTTCGACGGCGTAATTATTTAATAACCCCTCTCGATCGACCGTATAGCCTGCCGTGGTGTCGATCTGCCCCTCGCCTTCCGGTTCGGGAAGGTGTTTATAATCCTCTCCCTCTCTTTCGTGACGCGCGGCGGTTTCCGCGGGGATGATCCCCCGATCGTAGTTTTCCATCGCCACTCTTTCTTTAGAATCGGTCATAATCGATTTGTCCCTCGATAAATTCAATCGTTACTTTCAATTTAGTATCAAAAACAACTCTTCGCCTCTACCTAGGGATATTGTTTTCTCCCGCTCGCCAACAAAAAAAATCAGCCGATCCGGCTGACTTTTCGTTTCAGGATAGTTCGTTTTTAACCGATAGGAAAAGCTCTCGCTAGATTAATAATCCCGTTGTTTGTCTTCTTTGAGTTCATCTTTCACGTCTTCGGCGGCGTGACGAACACTAGCCTCTCCTTGCTTGGCTTTACCTTTCGCTTGTTCGCCCACGTCTCCCGTTATTTTTCCGCCCAACTCTTGCGCTTTTCCTTCAATATTCTTGGCGGTCGCTTTGGCTCTTTCTTCTAGACTCATAACACCCTCTTTATCTCTAACGATCTATCAATACATTTAAACTAGCATTCTTTTTCCACCTCCCTCATCTATGCGAGGATAGATTCGATTTCTATATCTCGCGACATAGACAGATCTCTTTCCAAGATCTACCCCATCCATTATTTCTCCAGCTAGATGGAGCGTCAAAAGATTCTCTGCTATAAAAGAAGAACTAAAAATGTTCAATCCGTCTTTATTATGGCCAGCCCTATTGAATTTACCTTATTCGCTCCTTATAACGAAAAAGCTTCTTTGGTCGGTAGCTTTTCTGATTGGAAAGAGATTCCGATGGAAAAAGACGATCGGGGAAATTTTCGAGTCACCGTAGACTTAGAAGACGGCACCTATGCTTACAAATTCCGAGTTCAATCTAAATCTTGGTTTTTCGAGCCGGATCAATGGGTAGATCTTACCGATCCCTACGCGACCGATGTAGATGGAAAACACGAGGAAGAGAATTCGATCGTCCGAATTAAGGACGGGGAGAAAATTGTCGATGATTATGTCTGGATGCACGACGATAAACCCTTACCGTCCGATCGAGAGTTAGTAATTTACGAGATGCACGTCGCCGACTTTTCCGGGGGAGAGGACGATAAAAATCCCCGCGGCAAATACAAACACGTTATCGAGAAGCTAGATTACCTCTGCGAGTTGGGCATCAACGCGATCGAACTCCTGCCGGTGAAAGAGTATCCCGGTGATTACAGTTGGGGTTACAATCCCCGTCATTTCTTCGCGACCGAAACTAGCTACGGTAAGACGAATGAATTAAAACACCTGATCGATGAATGCCACGCGCGGGGCATCCGGGTAATTATCGACGGGGTGTACAATCATTCGGAAGCCGGCGCGCCCTTAACGCGGATCGATCACGATTATTGGTACCATCATTCTCCCCGCGATCCGGATAATAATTGGGGGCCCGAATTTAATTACGAGCATTATGACGAGAATCTAGAGACTTATCCGGCGCGGAAATTTATCGGCGATACGGTACGATTCTGGATTCAGGAATACCATATCGACGGGATTCGCTACGATGCGGCGCGCCAGATCGCGAATTACGATTTTATGGGCTGGATCGTCGAGGAAACCAAGAAAACGGCGGGAAACAAACCTTTTTACAATATCGCCGAGCATATTCCGGAAACGCCCGCGATCACCAATCTCGACGGCCCGATGGATGCCTGTTGGCACGAGAGTTTCTATCATACCGTTCTGGAACATATCTCGGGGGAAACGTTCGATCCCGAGCGTTTAAAAGATGCTCTCGACGGTAAGCGTCAGGGATTTCACGCGGCGACGAATATCGTCAATTATCTAACCAATCACGATCATAATCACGTGATGACGGAATTGGGCGATCGGGGGATTTTCGACGGGGACGCGTTCCGTCGTCGTAAACTCGGCGCGGTGATGGTGATGACCGCGGTGGGAATCCCCATGCTCTGGATGGGCGAGGAATTCGGCGAATATAAACGTAAAACGCCGGACGAGTCTAAACTTGACTGGACTCTGCTCGCCGGTGAACTCAATCGCGGTTTATTCGAGTATTACAAGGGATTGATCCGCCTGCGGAAATCGAGTCACGCGCTCTACACGAGTAATCTCGAGTTTTTCCACGAGAATCCGGATAGCAAGGTGATCGCTTATATCCGGTGGAATGACGAGGGTTCGCGAGTGGTGGTGGTGGCGAATTTCTCGGACGCGTATCTCGCGGGTTACACGGTTCCCGATTTCCCCGAGGACGGTACGTGGCACGAGTGGACGGGAAATTACGACGTGGAGGTCAATGGAGGCGAATTAGTGACAGATTTAGGCGCGTACGAGGCGAAAGTGTTCGTCGGCTAGAAAATCCAGATTCCGGGTGTCGCGTCCATCCGGGATCTTTTTTCAACGAGAAAGACGGAAGTGAGGGTTAGTCCTCTCGATCGATTCATCGCTCGCGATTGAAAAACTCGTAAATCAGCAAGATAACAAGAATAGCCGCTTTTTTGTCCAAATTTTACTAGGATCGCCCGGTATTATCCTGCCTCCTGACTCCTGACTCCCCCGAATTAGCGTTCTCTGGCGATCGATCCCCGCAAACGACGGCGGATCGCTCTCAAGTAAATATTAATCGGGAATTGATAATATTCCAAGATTAACCACAATAAACAGAATAAATGGGCGAGAAAAGTTAATATAGACCAGAATAAAGGCAACCAGGAGAGAGGACTACCGGCTACCGGGGGAAACAGATAGGCCGCCACCGAAACGATCGAGGTCGGCAAAAGTACGAACAAAATTCCCGCGAACAGATATCCCCGGCCCATTTCCGCGTTTTCCGCTCGCGCTCCCTTCCAGTCGCGACCGTTCCAATACCAGCTTAAAGCCAATTGACTATCCGCCATCTTCAACACCTGTTGTTCGAGGTTGGCGGTAAAAATATGCTGGCAGAAATTACACGCGAAAGCTTCCATCAACGGTAATGTCGCGATCTCTCCGTGCCGACACACGGGACAGGGATACACGTCTTGATAGTTGAGAGCGGTTTTATCGGTCATAGCGCGCGCTGTAGGGTGTGGGGACTCAGGCGATATCCGGGGGGATCGATCGAAGTTTCCGGAGTTGTTTCTGAATGGTAGCTTGTAAATCCGATCGGGGGATCTCCCGTCCCCGGTCGCGATCGCGGGGGTTGTCGAGAAAAATAATACTGTCTACTCGGTCGAGAGCGAGTAATTGAAAGAGAAGATGGGTAACGGGGATTTCTAAAGTCGGTAGGGGGTCGGGCGCGGGAGTTTGCCAGTCGATCGCCGCCTTTTTCGTGGCGAAGGCGTAAATCACGGTTTTTTCTCGGGTCGGATCGTCCGCGCGCGCGAGGGTCGTCAGTAACCAATCCCCGCGGGAACTTTGCAGGAGATGATATTGCCGGTGCTTGAGGGTGCGGGCGAAAGCGAGCAGAACCGGGTTAACCGCTTGACGCATCACTTCGGGGGACAGGCCGTTCTCGGCCGCTGACCGGCCGAGAATTCGCAATTGCGCTTCTAGTTGCATGGAGCGATCGACGAGGGAACACGCTTCAATTCTAGCGGGAAGAACGGGAACTCAGGCGCTCCGGGCCGGGAGACGGATACGGAAAACACTCCCTTTGTCGATTTCCGAGGTAACGGAGATCGAACCCTGGTGCGCGTCGATAATGCGACGGGACAGATAGAGTCCTAAACCGCTGGTCGAGCGACGGTGTTTTCCGTGACGGAAACGCTCGAATAATTGCGGGAGTTCGTCCTCGGGAATGCCCGAACCGGTATCCTCGATGTCGATCGTGATCATGGGATCGCTATCGGTGGCCGGTTGACAATTCACCCGCACGTAACCGAAATCGGTAAACTTGATCGCGTTCCCGATCAGGTTCGTAAAGACCCGGCGTAATTCCAAGCGATCGCCGACCACTTGTAAGCGTCCCGTTTCCGATCCGTTCAGACTTAACTCGATGCCTTTATCTTCCGCGAGGGGAGCGAGTTCCTGTCGCACTTCCTCGATAATTTCCCACAGATTGACACCGCTAAACGTTAAGGTTTTCTCTCCCGACTCGTGACAGTAAACCTCTAAAAGATTATTGACCATTTCTAACAGGTTCTGATTACTGCGGATAATGACGTGAATCGCCTTGTTCATGTCCTGGGGAATCTCGCCGTACAGTCCTTCCTGAAATAGTCCCAGCATTCGATTGGCCGCCACTAAAGGAGTTCGTAAATCGTGGGTCATTCTCGATACGAAATCCTCTCTCTGTCGGGCCAATTCCTCTTTCTGCGCGTTGGCGATCTCCACTTCTCTCTGCGATTGATAGACCCGCAGGGCATCTTGAAGGGCTTTCGTGAGACGCAGGGGATCGACGTGAGATTTACTTAAATAATCGGAAGCGCCGGCCCGCATTAGATTGACGGCGATCTGTTCGTCTCCCTGACCGGTCAAGACGATTAAAGGGATTTTTACCCCGTGTTCGCGGATTTCTCGAACTAAAGCCAAACCGTCTTTATCGGGCAAGCGGTAATCGATAAAGGCGCAATCGAAATCCTTCTCTAGGAGGAGATCGATCGCCTCCCGATAATTTTCCGCTTCCGAGATATCTATCTTCACTCCGGCCGTTTTCAAGGCGCGGCGAACCGCCATGCGGTCTACTTCATCATCATCGACGATCAGAATTTTTAATCTTTCTTGCATGGTAAATTAGGGCATCTCGCACAATGTCCAGTATTTATTTAAAGTCGCCATTGTCTCGACAAAATTGCTGAAAGTAACGGGCTTGAGAATATAGCCCGATATATTCAGTTGATAGGCTTCCATCCGATCTTGATCTTGGTTCGATGTCGTCAAAATGACCACGGGAATCGTCTTGAGATGGCTATCGGCACGAATTTCCTGTAAAAATTCGAGTCCTCCCATTTTCGGCATATTCAAATCCAAGAGAATCAGAAGTTGATGGGCGGATAGTTCGGGGGGAGAGCCATCAACCCCTCGTAATAAGGTAAGGGCTTCCAATCCGTTAGAAGCGACATGAAGCGGGTTAAGGATGTTATTTTTCCGAAACGCTCGCTTAACATTCATGACATCAACTTCATCATCCTCTACTAACAAGATGTTAATAATTTTTTCCTCCATTTCGCCTTAGCAGATAGGTGTTATCTCTAGATAACCGAGGAATCGATCCCGATCGAGAGTGGATACCCCGCGACGATCCGGTTGTTCCCCCGGTCTAAAAACGGAGAAAGTTTTCCTCATTATCCCCGTAGATACACTCGAACTATCCGCCGATTTTCTCGCGCTCACCGATCGATTGAATTTACGGTGCGGATTTCCGATAGAATTCGGAGAATCTCGGCGTGGATCGAGCCGATCTACCCACCTTCTATCATAAAGGATAGGTTCGAGGATATCTTTCAACCGTCGGTTACAAGTTTATTCAACAATAGTGCATATCTTAGGGTAGATGTAAAAAAAATCAAAGTCCGCGTGTATTCTAAATGGCTTGTTTCGCGGGAGCGATCGGACGGCGCGCCGCGACCGGATTACTAGATCGGAGTTTTTCGGGTTTGGTTCCCGGTTATCCGCTATTGGAGGGTAACTAAGTCGCGGACATTCCCGAAACGGTTTTCGGCCAGGTAAAATAAAAGGTCGCTCCCTCTCCTTCGCGGGAGTCCACCCAGATTTTCCCCCCCTCTAGTTCGACGATTTTTTTGGCGAGGGAAAGACCGATTCCGGTACTTTCTTTGACATCGCGGGGGAGAAGGGTTTGAAAGATGGCGAAAATTTTTTCGTGAAAGGCCGCGGAGATGCCCGGCCCGTCATCGCTCACCGAGAAAAGATAGAATCGCTCCCGTTCCACCGCGGCGATCCGAACGTGGCCGTCGCTCCGATCGTGATGTTTGATCGCGTTGTCGATCAGGTGTAGGAAAACCTGTTCGAGCGGGATTTTCTTGGTTTGACCGATCGGCATGGGGGGAACGATCGTCACGGTAAAGGTTTCGGGAACGTTGAGGAAACCGACGATCTCCCGGAGCGATCGCTCCACGTCCATCATCTCGATCTCGGTGGGGGTTTTTCCCAGCCGCGAATAGTCCAACAGCCCGTTAATTAACGCTTCCAGACGATTCACCCGTCCCCGGAGGAGATCCATCTGACGGCGATTTTCCGCGGGCAGTCGATCGCCGAGATCTTCCTCGATCCACTCCGAGAGGGAGGCGATCGCCCGCAGGGGGGCCTTGAGATCGTGGGAAACGACGTAGGCGAATTTATCGAGTTCCTGATTCTGTTTTTCGAGCGCGATATTGACCGCGGTGAGGGTGGTACTCAGTCGGGTTAACTCTCGCGCGCGCTCTTCTAGTTTATTTCTGGCCGCTTCCGTCTCGGAAATGTCGCGAACGATGGCGATCGACAGGCGATCGAGGCGGATATCGCTCAGGGAGATCTCGATCGGGAAGGCTTTTCCCGATTTATGGTAGCCGACGGTCTGCCAGGCCCGATCGAGGTGTAACAGGTACTCGCCGAGATAGCAGATCTGTTCTTCCCGCTCTTTTCCCGATAGAACCGGCTCGGTTAGCAATTTCGCCAGATTCTCGCCGATCGCTTCCGACGGTTTGTAGCCGAACATTCTCGCGGCCGCGCGGTTAAAGGTCTCGATCCGGCCGGCCCGATCGAGGGTGACGACCCCATCGACGACGTTGGTGGTGATCGCGTCGATCAGGGTGGTACTCTCCGATAGCTGTTTCTCCCGTTCCTGAAGTTCCCGATTGAGTTGATTGAAGAGATACACCGCTCCCAGGTAGGCGATCGCACTCACCCAGGCCGTCAACCATTGTAGGGAGGTGATGATCTCCTGTACCGTCCGGGAATGCCGTTGTCGGATTTCCAGTACATCCCGCTCGCTCGCTTGAAGTTCGGCGATCGAGCGACGGATACTATCCATCCGCTCTTTTCCCCGATCGAGGAGTTGGTGGTTTCTCGCGTCGATGGCGTTTTCCTCGATCGCCCGCAGTCTCGATCGGAGAATCGCGATCTCTCCCTCGATTTTCCGTTTTATTAGCTCGATTTCCCGTGTTTGTCCCTCGTTTCCCCGGACCGATTCTTCCAGACGGGCGAGCGCGTCCGGTAAAGTCCCGATCGCCTGATAATAGGGTTCGAGAAAGTTTTTTTTTCGCGTCAGATCGTAGCCGCGGATTCCCGTTTCCGCGTCGATCAGGGTTTTCAGCAGTTGTTCGCTCTGCATGAGAACTTTTTCGGAGCGATCGATTCTCGCTCGCGCCTCGAATTTCGCCTGTAGGGACCAGACCCACGCTCCCAACGTTCCCGCCAGACAGAACGCGGGTATGGCGATCACGATCGCCCCGCGATACTGTACGGGCAATCTCGACCATCGGCTATTCCATTTCCAGAACGATAGGGACGTAGACATGACTCCGAAAGCGGGAGAGGATCGTTCATTGTACCCGCCCGTCGCTCGAACGGGAAATTCTCGATCGGGATAATTACGCTAGAAAAGTGAATCGGTCGAAAAGAGCTAATAGATGGCGAAAAAGCCGTCTATCCTCTCTAGGGTGGGCAGATCGATCGGGTTTTCAGCGTCTCCTATTTTCCATACTCGATCGCTCACTAGGGGCGGTTTCATGGCATACTAGATAGGCACGGGCAATTAGCACAGGGGTAGCGCACTTCCTTCACACGGAAGGGGTCACAGGTTCAAATCCTGTATTGCCCATCCTCAAAAGCATATATAGTAAGGGTTTCGGAGTTTCGTTCACGGAATCGACCTCTTCTATGCTCGCCTAAAAGTTGCCTAAAGAAATTTTAGTCAAGTCTTAGGACAAGCCTTGATACAGCATCTCATAAGGATTCACCCCAATGGGTCTATCCGTGGCATGAACGGCGATACAGACTCGATCCCTCGCCACGTCGCCGCGGCGAGAGCCGAAAAATCGATCGAGCGGTAGGTTTATTCCGTCCCCTCGCTAATCCTCGATCGCCAGAAACATCCGTTGCCGGTGGACGTGAAGTAATTGAATGTCCCGTCCCGAGACTTTTTCCAACAGATACACCAGATGATCCGGCTGTAACAGCGTCCCGTCGTTGCGGCAACTACCCACGTACCGCAGGACAAACCGGTTATCCGACTCAGATCCCTCTAGATTCAACTCGTATAACTGTTCGCGGAGATTAATCGTCACCTTTTTCCCCGATTTCGTGGTTTTCTCGTACTCCATCACCTCGGAAGCGTTAATCGCCTCGATCCAGGATTCCCACTCCCCGATCGCTCTCTCCCCCTCCGTCGTTACCGTGAGAAAATACTCCGCCTTCTCCAGTAATCGCGTGGCCGAGTTCGCGTTCACCGGGATCTCGCGAACGTCGTAAATCGGCAGATCCGCGGGGAATTGTGCCGTTAAACGGCTTCTAAACTCCTCCACGTCCATCGATCGAGTTAATTCAAAATCGACGATCTCGCCGCTACTCGTCGCCCCCAAGGATAACGCGTTGGCGATCGAGATCCGCGGCCCCGGATGGAATCCCCCGGTAAAGGAAATCGGAAGCGCCGCGCGACGGACGATCCGATCGAACAACCGCACCAGATCCAGATGGCTCACTAACGCCATTTCCCCCCGTTTCCCGAACCACACGCGAATCCGTCGCGCTCGCTCCTGATCCGGTTGAAAATGCCCCTCGAACGCGGGGATCGGCGGCGCGGGAATCACCACGTTATGCCCGAAATCGACGCTACAGACCCCGCAATGGGAACAACCTTCAAAAGAGCAATCTGGAACCGTGGCCGCCTCTAACGCCCGTTTTAAGTCGGTTTTCAACCATTCTTTATCGATACCGGTATTCAGGTGATCCCACGGTAGGGGTCGATCGAGAATATCCGTTTCCGTTCCCTCGAAAACGTTCCACTCGCCGTTCTCGATCTGCCGGTACTTCCACGATAAACCGGTTTCCTCGATCGCTTTCGACCAGGCTTGAAACGCCGTCTCCGTATTGTCCCACCACGCGTCCATCCCCGCGCCGGACTCCCACGCGCGACGGACGACAAGGGACAGGGATCGATCGCCGCGACCGATAAAATCCTCCATCGCCGAGATCCGCGTGTCGGTATAATTGACCTTCACCCCCCGCATACCGCGGAACTCCGCTTTCAATAACTCCTGTTTCCGGGTAAATTCCGCCGTCGATACGGAATGCCACTGGAACGGGGTGTGCGGTTTCGGGGTGAAATTGGAGATCGTCAGGGTAAAGTCTAGCGGTTTGCGTTTCGGTAGACGGCACTCGCGACGCAACCAGCGCACCGTTTCCGCGATACCGATCACGTCCACGTCCGTTTCCCCCGGCAGACCGATCATAAAGTACAGTTTGACCTTATCCCAGCCCTGCTCGACGGCGGTTTTAATGCCCCGCAATAATTCCTCGTTGGTTAATCCTTTATTAATCACGTCCCGGAGACGCTGGGTTCCCGCTTCCGGCGCGAAGGTTAACCCGGATTGACGGTTTCCCCCGATGATATTGGCGATATTTTCATCGAAGCGATCGACCCGTTGACTCGGCAGGGAGAGGGAGATATTTTCGTTCTTGAGGCGATTTTTAATCTCCATACCCACCGAGGGCAACGCGAGATAATCGGAGCAACTGAGAGAGAGTAAAGAAAATTCGTTATATCCGGTCGCCCGCATCCCCTTTTCAATAGATTCGATCACCGTTTCCGGTTCCACGTCCCGCGCCGGACGCGTTAACATCCCCGGTTGACAGAAACGACACCCTCTGGTACAGCCGCGGCGAATCTCCATCACCAAGCGATCGTGAACGGTTTCCACGTAGGGAACCAGGCCGATCGAGTACGCTGGAATGGGAGTCGCCACCCGTCGGAGAATCTGTTCGGGGACATCGGGACGATTCGGGGCGATCGAACCATCGGCGCGGGGACTATAAAAGCGCGGCACGTATACCCCCGGAATTTGCGCCAGATCGAGCAATAACGCCTCTTTCTCTAACCCGGCGACCTTTCCCTCTTCCAAAACCAAACCGATTTCCGGCAATAATTCCTCGCCGTCCCCGAGCGCGATAAAGTCGAAAAAGTCCGCGTAGGGTTCCGGGTTCGAGGTGGCGGTCTGTCCCCCCGCGAAAATTAACGGGTATTCCCCCGACTCTCTTTCTTGCCATGTGAGAGGGATACCCGCTAGATCGAGCATTTCTAAAATATTGGTGGCTCCTAGCTCGTAACCGAGACTAAAGCCCAAAATATCGAACTCCCTCAGAGCGCGACGCGACTCTAAGGCGAATAAAGGGGTTTCGGTTTCTCGTAATTTAGCGGCCAGATCGGGAGCGGGTAGGTAAGTTCGATCGCACAGTTGACGGGGTTGGGCGTTGAGAATGTTATAGAGAAGGATATGCCCCAGATTCGAGGCCCCTACCTCGTAAACTTCGGGATAGGTCAAAACCCAACGCGCGATCGCGCTTTCCCAATCTTTATGTTTAGCCCCCATCTCGTTTCCTAGATAACGAGCGGGTCGAAAAATTTCGGGAGTGAGAAGTCGATCTAGAGCGATAGTCACGTTCGATACCTCCGTTGGCGATCCGGCACCCGCGATGTCTCGGTGCTGTTCTACTATATCGAAGTATCGATCGATCCGGGTCTAGGCGGCAAGGCTCGGCTGTAAGGAGGCTTCAAATTCCTCGCGATCGCGGTAAATCGAGAGAACTCGATCGAGTTGGGTTAACTCGAAGATAATTTTGACCGAGGGGGGAATCGAGCAGATATTAAACGATTTACCTAGATTTCCCGCGAGACGGAAAGCGGTCACGAGAACCATCAAGCCGGCGCTATCGAGAAACTCTACCGCGCTCATATCCACTAGAAAGATCGAGTGTTCGCCTTTATTTACGAGTTCGGTTAACTGTTCTTGAAAATCCAGGGAGTTCGCGGCGGTAATATAACCGGCAGGCTCGAACAGGGCTAAACGCGAATCTAACATTCTATGTCTCATGGATGGCTCCTCTACACTTTAATCAGAATTTTTTAAGGGGAAAATCAATGTAGGATATTATGTCCCGGACTTTCGGTTTTGTAACTCCCTCCCGAGAATCTTTTTTCTACCCGACAGGATTAAGCTTTTCTTAAGGTTTTCCAGCTAAAAGCGACGCTGGATTCGGGGTAAGCTTTAGTACGAAGGTCGAAGATCCGATGGCTACAGGGTTCGGGAGAGACAAGACGGGATATCGGAAACAGAGGAGGCGGTTGCTTAACACAACGTTACCATAGCATTTTAGCCGTCCGCGAACCAAAAACCGTAAAGTAGGATACGAAAACTAATTTAGCGAAAAATTAATTTTTGTCAAGGGGTTTAAGAAAATATCGTGGAAACCCAGCCCACTATCCGTCATTTTGTCGAAAAAGCCCTATACTATCGAGCGCTTACCCCGGAGATCGAGAACGGGATCAACGAGGCGCTGACTCGCATGGGCTACGTTTCCGACGTGGATTACGAGGCTCTGGAATTGTTAATGAGCGAGATGGACGAGGGGAGAATCAGTCTGGTTCCCCGTCGTTCCCGTTAGAGAGGGGATGGGGGGATAGGGGGATAGGGAAGTCCTAGAAATCTTGGATTGTATAGCGAAAAGTAAGAACTCTCGATCTCCGTCATTTCCCCATCTCCCTCACCTTCTGTCAACCACCTCCCGCCGCTTTTTCTGAAAAGAAATATTACAAAAGTTTAAAACCGCGTTAAAATCACCCGTAGTGATGACCCGCGTGTTTTTTTGTAGCGATCGAAATATTAAAGACTATGATCAACGGCTTACCAACGGCAGATAAGGCGCGAACCTTTGTCCCTTCCGACTTTCAAGACCCGCTCGACTCGACCGACGCGTTCGTTACCCGTCATCTCGGGCCCGACGGGAAGGACATCGAGCGAATGCTGAAAGTAACGGGATTTTCTAGTGTGGAGGAGTTGATCGATCGGACCGTTCCCGCGAGTATCCGATTAGGGAAAAGCCTCGATCTGCCGGCCGCCCGGAGCGAACACGCCGCCCTCGCCCAATTAAAGTCGATCGCCTCCAAAAACCAAGTATTCCGCTCGTTTATCGGCACCGGCTACCACGACTGCATCACGCCCCCGGTCATTCTCCGCAACATTCTCGAAAATCCGGGCTGGTATACCGCCTACACCCCCTATCAAGCCGAAATCGCCCAGGGACGGCTAGAAGCTTTACTCAACTATCAAACTTTAATCACCGGCTTAACTGGTCTGGAAATCGCCAACGCCTCCCTCCTCGATGAAGGAACCGCGGCCGCGGAAGCGATGGGCATGAGCTACGGCCTCTGCAAGACGAAAGCCAACGCCTTCTTTATTTCTAACGCCTGTCATCCCCAGACGATCGAGGTGGTGAAAACCCGCGCCATCCCCCTAGGGATAGAGATTATTCTCGGCGATCACCGTCTCTTTGACTTCCAAACCCCCATCTTCGGCGCGTTACTGCAATATCCCGCCACCGACGGCGCGATTTACGACTATCGGGAATTTATCGCCAAAGCCCACGAGGCCGGCGCGCTCGTCACCGTGGCCGCCGATATTTTAAGCCTCGCCCTATTGACTCCCCCCGGCGAATTCGGGGCGGATATCGCCGTCGGTAGTACCCAGCGTTTCGGGGTGCCGATGGGATACGGCGGCCCCCACGCCGCGTATTTCGCCACCAAGGACGCGTATAAACGCAGTATCCCCGGTCGTATCGTCGGCGTATCGAAAGACTCCTCCGGGAAACCCGCGCTCCGTCTCGCGCTACAGACGAGAGAACAACACATCCGCCGGGATAAAGCCACCAGTAATATCTGTACCGCTCAAGTCCTCCTCGCCGTCATCGCGTCCATGTACGCCGTCTATCACGGGCCGGAAGGCATTCAAAAAATCGCCCGCCGGGTGCAGAAATTAACGGCGATTCTAGCCGAGGGATTGAAAAAACTCGGATTCGAGGTGAGCGGGGAACCCCGTTTCGATACCGTGAAAGTTACGGTCAAAACCGGCGTGAAAGGTATTCTCGAAGCGGCGCGTCAGCGGAAAATCAACCTCCGCTATCTCGATGAAAATAGCGTGGCGATTAGTTTCGACGAGACGACCACCCTACGGGACGCGATCGATCTCTGGCAGATTTTCGCCGGAACCGATGAACTTCCCTTCTCCGTGACGGAATTGCTCGAAAACACGCCGATCGAGTTACCGGAAACCCTAACGCGGACAACTTCCTACCTTACCGAACCCGTTTTCAACCGCTATCACTCGGAAACGGAATTACTGCGCTACCTGCATAAACTAGAGAGTAAAGATCTCGCGCTGAACACCTCGATGATCCCGCTCGGTTCCTGCACGATGAAACTGAACGCGACCGCCGAGATGATCCCCGTCACCTGGCCCGAATTCGGCAAACTGCATCCCTTCGCGCCCGTCGCTCAAGCGGAAGGCTATCAGATGCTCTTCCAACAGCTAGAAAACTGGCTGGCGGAAATCACCGGATTCGACGGCGTTTCCCTACAGCCGAACGCGGGTTCGCAAGGGGAATACGCGGGGTTACAGGTGATCCGCAAATATCACGAGAACCGTGGCGAAAGTCACCGGAATATCTGTTTGATTCCCGAATCCGCCCACGGAACCAATCCCGCCAGCGCGGTCATGTGCGGGATGAAAGTGGTCGCCGTGAACTGTGATAAAGAGGGAAATATCGATATCGCCGATTTAACCGCCAAAGCCGAACAATATAAGGATAATCTCGCCGCTTTGATGGTGACGTATCCCTCGACACACGGCGTATTCGAGGAAGGTATCCGCGAAATCTGCGATCTGATCCACGAGAAAGGCGGACAGGTGTATATGGACGGCGCGAACATGAACGCGCAGGTGGGTTTATGCCGTCCCGCGGATTTCGGGGCCGATGTCTGTCATTTGAACTTACATAAAACCTTCTGTATCCCCCACGGGGGAGGCGGCCCGGGCATGGGGCCGATCGGCGTGAAAGCGCATCTCGTGCCGTTTTTGCCGGATGTTACCCTGGTGACGCGTCAGTTAGCGCCGGAAACGGGGAACGGGAAGAAAAGTGATTCGATCGGGGCAATTTCGGCGGCTCCTTGGGGAAGTGCCAGTATTCTGGTGATTTCCTGGATGTATATCGCCATGATGGGCGCGGAAGGCTTGACGGAAGCGACGAAAGTGGCGATTTTGAACGCGAACTATATCGCCTCGCGTCTGGAACCCTATTATCCGGTGCTTTTTAAAGGAAGCGCGGGAACCGTCGCCCACGAGTGCGTTATCGATCTGCGTCCCCTGAAAAAACGGGCCGCGATCGAGGTGGAGGACGTGGCGAAACGCTTGATGGATTTCGGGTTCCACGCGCCGACGGTTTCCTGGCCGGTCGCGGGGACGATGATGGTCGAACCGACGGAAAGCGAGTCTCTAGAAGAGTTAGACCGTTTCTGCGAGGCGATGATCGCGATCTACAAGGAAGCGGAGGCGATCGAACAGGGTACGATCGATCCGCGGAACAATCCCTTGAAAAACGCCCCCCACACCGCGGAAACGCTTCTCTGTAGCGAGTGGGATCGTCCCTACTCCCGCGAGACGGCGGCCTATCCCGCGCCGTGGCTGAAAGAGTTCAAATTCTGGCCGGTGGTGGGACGTATCGATAACGCTTACGGGGACAGAAATCTCGTTTGTTCCTGCGAGGGTATGGACGCGTATCGATAAAATGGGATTGACCTGATTTTTACTCGATCGAACCCTTCGCCATGACAGTTACCCCCGTTTCCCCCGATTTTAATCCCCTCGTCCGTCTCGTCAACGGACTTCTCTCGATCAAGCCCCTATTCGACATCGCGCGCTATCGGGCGCGGAAGATGATGATCGATCGGGCCGAGAGATTGGGGGTTCCCTGGCGGGAAACGGTGAAACAGCTTGAAAAACTGGATTGGACGGAGGAATTACGGGCGGTAGAAGCTCGCGATCTGGTGTATCCCGATTATTACGTCTGTTCCTTCCACGCTTACGAGAAAGGAAATCTCGACTGGCTACCGGCTTTCGAGGTCGAGTCCGCCGCCTACGCGGTTCACTCGACCATCTGGCCGGGCGCGGGACGCGATGGCGATCCCCGTCTACGGCGAGAGTTTCATAAAGTTTTAAAAGAACAGATCCCCGCGAATTTTACCGATATTGTCGATCTTGGCTGTAGCGTGGGCATGAGTAGCCGCGCGCTACAGGAAGCGTACCCGGACGCGAAGATTACGGGGGTAGACCTCTCGCCCTACTATCTGGCGGTCGCGAACTACCGGGGACGGGAAAAGGGCGATAAAATCACCTGGAAACACGCGGCGGCGGAAAATACGGGATTAGCGGCGGGATCGTTCGATCTGGTGTCGTCGTTCTTGATGTTTCACGAACTGCCGCAGAAAGCGTCGCGGGAAATTTTCGCGGAAGCCCGGCGTTTACTGCGATCGAACGGGGTTTTCGCGATGATGGATATGAACCCCCGATCGGAAATCTATCGGAAAATGCCCCCGTACATCCTCACCCTGCTCAAGAGTACGGAACCCTATCTCGACGAGTATTTCACGCTAGACATCGAGACGGCGCTAATCGAGGCCGGTTTCGAGTCGCCGACGATCACCCCGATCAGTCCCCGTCACCGGGCGATCGTGGCGCGGGTTCGCTAATGTCGCGGTAGGGATGGCGCACCCTGAATTATGTCACTCACTCGGCGATGGGTTAAACTCGATCGATGAAGGATTCTCACCAACTCGGGGAAAGCCAGGGGGCTGATAGTCGAGAAATACCGATTTCCAAGCTAATTCGGGAAGAATGGAAACGGGCGATCGCTCTAGCCGCGCCTTTCTTTATCATCGCCCTAGTATTTTCCCTACATCGGTACTTGACTTTTTACACGTCTTATGATCAGGGCATTTTCAATCAAATTCTCTGGAACGCGTTAGGGGGAAAACCGTTTCAAAGTTCCCTCTCTTCGGTGCTGTCGGGCGCGGTCGTTCACGACGGGCAAATTCCCACGGTTTTCTATCACCGTTTGGGACAGCATTTCGACCCGATTTTACTGCTGTGGCTCCCTTTCTACGCGCTCGCCCCATCGGCCGCGACCCTAGTGGTACTGCACGTCACGGTGATCACCGCGGGGGGGTTGGTGCTATATTTATTAGCCCGTCAATATTTACGGCCGGCGATCGCCCTGATGTTTCTCGCGGGTTACTACGGAGCGAACGCCGTTATCGGGCCGACTTTTTCTAATTTCCACGATTTATTT
Source organism: Pannus brasiliensis CCIBt3594 (assembly GCF_036688125.1). Taxonomy (NCBI): domain Bacteria; kingdom Bacillati; phylum Cyanobacteriota; class Cyanophyceae; order Chroococcales; family Microcystaceae; genus Pannus; species Pannus brasiliensis. The sequence continues at coordinate 55,466 of NZ_JBAFSM010000032.1, forward strand.
CAAATTCCGCTATTTTTATTCACATTACTATTGGCGATCGAGCGGCGCTGGTGGTGGGTGGTGGCGGTAATGTCCCTCTTTATCCTGTTGGTGCGACAGGACGCGGGGATCGTTTTATTCGGGGTGGGGGTGTATCTAATCGCCAGTCGTCGCTATCCGAAAATCGGGATCGCGATCTGTTTCGCCGCTTTCGGTTACGTGATTCTGGCCACGAACGTGTTCATGCCGATGTTTTCTCGGGATATTTCCCAACGTTTTATGATCGAGCGTTTCGGCCAGTTCGCCAGCGGGGAGGAAGCTTCGACGCTGGAAATTTTGGGAAACATTCTCGGCAATCCGGGGAAGTTATTCGTTCAGTTATTTTTCACCGAAACTCTGACCAAAATCGGTTATTTATTAATACAAGCTTTACCGCTCCTGCTCGTTCCCCTAATCGCTCCCTGGTCTTGGACGATCGCCGGTTTTCCCTTACTGCAACTCTTTTTACAACAGGGGGACACTCCCCTTTCCATCCATATCCGTTACGCGATCACGGTGGTTCCGGGCTTTTTCTACGGCGCGATCTTGTGGTGGTCGAACCGTCAACAACTTTTTCGTCCCCGACTTCGGAAATTCTGGATCGGGTGTATTATTCTCTCGATTATTATCGCGGTTCTCCACAATCCCCATCGGGTCTTTTATTTCGCGCTACCGGACTCTTACCGGCCGTGGGTTCATGTGTCTTTAAACCGACAGTGGGAACATAGCGGCCATCTTCGATCGATCATCCAACAAGTACCGCCGTCTGCCAGTGTCTCCGCGACAACCTATATCGTTCCCCACGTTTCCAGCCGTCGGCAAGCTTTGCGGATGCCGTTCCTTCAGGTGCGGGACGATCGGGGGGAAGTGGTAGACGTGGAGTATATTCTGGCGGATCTATGGCATTTACACGAGTACGCGCCGGCTTTTAAATCCGATCGAGAGCTTTTGCAAAAATTCATCGAACTGATCGATCGAGTCGTCGCGGAACAACGATACGGAATTCAATCGATCGAGGATGGGGTGGTTTTGCTGAAAAAAGGACTATCCACCCCGCCCGATCGCCTGGAGGATTGGAACCAAATCAAGCGAAAATTTACTCTATAATTGACTAGGCTTTTAAAAGCTCAACAGTTTACGAGGTTTTCATGAAGATTGTCTTCCGCTCTGGTTGGTCGCGAACTCTCTCGATCGCCGCTCTTCTATCGCTCGCTATCGCCCCGAACGCTCTCGCCCACCACGCGCTGGGGGGACGAACCCCGAATAATTTCTTAGAAGGATTTATCTCCGGATTAGCGCACCCGATCATCGGGTTCGATCACTTCGCGTTTGTCGTGGCGAGTGGTTTGCTCGCGGTGGGATTGGAACAGGGATTATCGATCCCGATCGCTTTCGTCGTCGCCACACTCATCGGTACGGGCATTCATTTACAATCGATTAACCTGATTTTCCCCGAGGCGATCGTCGCGGTTTCCGTGATCGTTTTCGGGATTCTGTTAACCCTGAAATCGAGATTTTCCGGTAACTCTCACCTCTACACGATCGCCCTCGCAACTCTCGCCATGATCGCGGGCGTTTTTCACGGCTACGCTTACGGGGAATCGATCGTCGGCGCGCGCGCGGTGACGTTAGGCGCGTATTTACTGGGATTCACGACGATTCAACTGGCGATCGCCATCGGCGCTTTCCAGATCGGAAATCTCATCAAAGAAAAAGTATCCCTGATGAAAGGATTAGGACTGGGGATCGTGGCGATCGGCGGTGCCTTCCTGATCGGGCTTAAATAGTCGGAAAGTATCGTCGCGATTAGATTTTCGTTCGTTCCGAATATACGCTACCGCGTCGATATCTTTCCGGGGTTCGCGATCTTTTCCCGATCGATGTAAAGCTTGGCTAGGTAGTGGATTCTTGGCGATCGACCCCGCCGATAGACGGACAGAGATGGGCCAACTGACAGGAAGCGCAATCGGGATTTCTGGCTTTACAGACGGCGCGACCGTGATAGATGAGGCTAATCGAGAGATTTTCCCAATCGGGCTGGGGAAATAACGCCATCAGATCCCGCTCGATCTTGACGGGATCGGAATTTTTCGTTAAACCGAGGCGGTTACTGAGACGCTTGACGTGGGTATCCACCGTCACCCCTTGAATAATGCCGAACGCGTGAGCGAGTACCACGTTCGCGGTTTTTCGGGCGACTCCGGGTAAGGTTAGTAAATCCTCCATCCGTCGGGGGACTTCGCCGTTAAACTCGCTAACGATCCGCTGACACGCGCCCTGGATATTTTTGGCTTTATTCCGGTAAAAACCGGTCGATCGAATCAGATTTTCTAACTCCTCTCGATCGGCGCTCGCGAGGGATTCCGCGTCGGGAAAGCGATCGAACAGCGCGGGAGTCACCTTATTCACCCGTTCGTCGGTACACTGGGCCGATAAAATGGTCGCGACCAGTAGCTGAACGGGAGTGGAATAGTTCAAACTACAGGTCGCGTCCGGGTAAAGCCGTTTCAGGCCGATGAGGATCTCGATCGCGCGTTGTTTTTCGGAAGTCTTTTTTCGCGTGGCAATCACTGGAACAGATCTTGAAATACCGCCAGATTGACTGTATCACGAACGATCAGGAAAACGCCCAAACCCAGTAACAAAACGAGACCGGTTTGCATGATCCCCTCTTGGAGTTTGTTCGGTAACGGTTTACCGATTAACGCCTCGATCAGTAAAAAGACCAATTGACCGCCATCGAGAGCCGGGAGAGGCAGAATATTGATGATCGCGAGGTTAACGCTAATCAAAGCGGCGAATTGAAACAGATTTCCCGCGTCAGAGCGAGCGATCGCCGCCCCGTACTCGACAATTTTCACCGGCCCGGCGACCTGTTCGGCATTTTCTCGAAAATTGCTGATTAACTGCCAGAAACCTTTCACCGTTAACTCGGTTAAGCGTTGAAACTCTTCCGCGCCGAGAACGAAAGCATTGAAGAAACCGCTCGCCCGGACACGGGTTTCCTCGCCGTTGGGCGCGAGTTTCACGCCGATTTTCCCCTTACCATCGGCGGCGCGTTCCGGGGTTAAATCTACGTTTAGGGTTTCCTCGCCGTGTTTAACCGTTAAATGCAGGGTTTTTTCGGGCGAGGCTTGGATTTTCTCCCGCAGGTCGAGAATGGCGTTTTGGGAGGCTCCGAGGGGTTTATCATCGATCGCCAGGACGATATCTCCCCCCTGAATACCCGCGCGCGCCGCGACGGACTCCCCGGCGCTGAAAACCTCGGGAATCAGCACCCCGTCTTGATAGTGAATCTGCGGGAAGCCGATCGTGGCGGCCTGGGTGACGAGCAGGAAATAGGCGAAGATTAAATTGGCGATAACTCCCGCGCTAATGACGATCGCCCGATCGAGTACGGGACGATTCCGCAGTAAGTCGGGATCGTTGGCGGGAATATCACTGTCGGGATCGTCGTCGGGAAAACCCACGTATCCCCCCAACGGGATGGCGCGCACCGCGTACTCGGTTTCCGTCCCCTGATATTTCGCTAACGCGGGGCCGAAACCGATCGAGAAACGGTTAACGTGGATAGACTGAAATCGGGCGGCGGCAAAATGGCCGAGTTCGTGAACGACGATTAATAAAGCGAGAACGGCGATCGCGGCGAGAACTGACATGATTAAGTTAGGTGAGGGTAAATAACGGTAACGATGGGAGGAGGGCCGGGTTTCGTTGTCAAGATAACGTTTCCCGCGAATCTGTCGGCTAAACCCGCCCCGACAGCCCGTACAGGAGTCAGGAGCGTTATGAAGTTTCCAGCATTCTATAATTGAATTCTGTCTCCCTAGTATATTCAGGATCGCTTTTCGTTTATTGTAAGCGATCCCATCGAACGGAACCGAAAAATCCGCGTTTAGGGCTAGTTATCTCTCTCTCGCGAGAAGTAACCTACCCGATCGAGACAGGGAACGAGGGAGACGAGGAAAACTTTTCTCGCTTTTTTACCCTACACCCTAGACCCTACCTCCCGCCTCTCACGATCGATCCTGATTATTGTCAAAATTTTTATCTAATGATTATTGCCGGAGACAGAAGCGGGGTCGGGAAAACGACGATCGCCCTCGCCATAGTAGCCTATTTACTCGATCGGGGCGATCGGGTGCAATCGTTTAAAGTGGGGCCGGATTATATCGATCCGATGTTCCACACCCGCTTTACCGGTCGTCCCTGTCGGAATCTCGATCCGATTTTAACCTCCGAGGACTACGTGAAAGGCTGTTTCGCCCGTCACGCGCGGGGGGTCGCTCGATGTGTGATCGAGGGAGTGATGGGACTTTTCGACGGGATTCCGCGTTCCGGGTTAACCGATTACGCCAGTACCGCCCATATCGCCCGAATTTTACAGCTTCCCGTCCTTTTAGTCATCGATTGTAGTCGTTTATCCACCTCCGTCGCCGCCATCGCCCGTGGCTATCAGAGTCTCGATCCGTCGATTACTATCGCCGGGGTAATCCTCAATCGGGTGGCGAGCGATCGACACCTACAGTTACTAGAAACCGCTCTAGAATCGATTAATATGCCCGTTTTAGGGGTTTTGCGGAGACAGGACGAGTTAACCATTCCCGATCGCCATCTCGGTCTAATTCCCACCGATGAACTCCCCGATCTCGATCGACTCCGCGATCGTTTAATCACCCTCGCGCGCGATAGT